>DASWCX010000224.1:0-7601 GCA_036395815.1 Actinomycetota bacterium
AGTCCCAGGCCCAGGCCTCGGCGGTGCGGTCCGTCCGCCGGACGGTCAGGGAGATCTCCGCCCCGGGCAGCAGCTCGGCCACCCGGTAGCCGTCACCGGAGCTCCACAGCCGGACCCGGTGGTCGCCGTTGACCGAGTCGAGCAGGGAGGCCAGGCCGCCCTGCGCCCGGGGCCCCTCGTCGGGCAGCGAGGGCAGGCCCAGATCGACGTGGGCCAGGAGCTGGCCCGCGACCGGCCGGTCGGCGTTCAGCGCTCGCAGGCTGGAGGCGATCAGGCGCTCGGGAGTGATGGATGGCAGCGATGGGGTGGTCGCGGCCCGCGCCGCCAGGCCGGCGGCGATGCCCGAGGACACGACCGCGAGCACCAACACGAGCAGCAGCGGAGAACGCCGGATCCGGGCCATGGCTAGTTCTACTACGGTATCGCGCCAGGCCGGCGCCGGACGGGCCCGCCTTCACGAACGTGCCACACGATCGCCATACCCGGCCTCGGTGCGGCTCGGGCCTCAGGGAAGGGCGAACGCGTACAACTTGTCGGCGGCGAAGTACACCCGAGCGTCGGCCACGATCGGCTCTGCGAACTGATCCGGGCCGGTGAACGCCGCGCTCCAGAGCTTCGTCCCCGTCGCCGCGTCGAACGCGTACCCGTGGTTGTCGGTGGATCCCACGTACACCACGCCGTTCGCCACGGCGGCCGCCCCCGCGATGATGTTCCCGGTGGTGGCCCGCCACCGCCTCGCCCCCGTGGCCGCGTCCAGAGCGTAGACGTGGCCGTCGTACGCCCCGATGTAGACGAGGCCGCCCGACACGGCAGGCGAGGCCTCGACCAGGTCGGGCAGCGTCACCTGCCACAGCCTGGCGCCGGTCACCGCGTCGAACGCGTACGCCTCGCCGTCGACCGACGCCACGTAGACGACTCCGTTCACCAGGGCGGGCGTGTTCCAGTCGAGGTAGCCACCGGTTGGGGCCGTCCACTTGATCGTCCCGGTGGCGACGTCCAGGGCGTACAGGTCGAACGACCCGGTGAAGTTGCCCACGTAGAGCACTCTGTGCGCCACCGTCGGGGAGTGGTTGATCTCGCCGCCGATCGACGTGGTCCACAGGAGCGCGCCGTTCGTCGCGTTCAGGGCGTACACCTTCCCGTCGTCCGAGCCCACGTAGACCACGCGCCCCACGACCGTGGGCCCGCCGACGACCGGCCCGCCGGTCTTGTACGCCCATTGCTGGATGCCCGTCTGGGCCGAGAACGCGTACACGTTCCAGTCGCCGGAGCCCACGAAGACGACCCCGTGGGAGACGGCCGCCGTCGAGACTTCGCCGCCGCCCACGTTCGCGTTCCACAGGATCGTGCCGTCGCTGGCCCGGTAGGCCCGCTCGCGGTTGTCCCCCGTCCCCACGTAGACCACGCCGTTCACCACCACCGGCGACGAGCAGCAGATGGGGTTGAAGTCGAAGGGGCCGCTCCAGGAGAGGGTGAGCGTTCCGACGTTTGACGGGCCGAGCACGGTTTCGAACGGGTTCAGGCTGGCGTGCTGGGGGGAGAAGCCGAACTGGGACCAGTTCGTCGGCGCGGCGGGGACGAGCGAGGAGCCGGCGGCAGAGGCGGGCCCGGCCGCTCCCATCGACACCGCCAGCGCCAGCAGCACAGAGATCCCGTTCCGCCTCATCGAAGCTCTCCTCTCGGCTCAGGAGGGTGTCCGCGACCCGACCACGCAGGCTACCCCGAGAGCGAGGTCGGCGCTCGTCGCCCAATTGCCGGAATCGTTTGACCTTTCGCCGGGTGAGGCCATAAGGTTGTCGGGTTTCCGCAGTCGGTCGATCAACGAAAGGGGGGATCTGGTTGCTTCGCGCTTCTCACCTCAGTCGCCGCGCCCGCCGGGTTGCGGCAATCGGTGTGGTCGTAGGAGTGACGCTGGCTCTCGCGTCAACCGCTTTCGCCAACGTGGCGATCACGATCGTCAGGGGGGACCCGTACACGAACACGGACTCCACCGTCTACCACAAGACGGCGGTGGAGCCCGACACCTTCTCCGCCGGGTCCACGATCGTGTCCACCTTCCAGCTGGGCCGGTATTACGACGGGGGCGCCACGAACGTGGGCTTCGCGACGTCCCGGAACAATGGTGTGTCCTGGAGGAGCAACGGCCTTCCGAACCTCACGATCAACGGGTCGCCGCCCGGGCCGTATCACCGTGCCACGGACCCCGCGGTGACGTACGACGCGCAGGACGCCGTGTGGATGATCGTCACGCTCGACTCGCTGGCGACATCGGGGTTCACGGGGAACGCCATCACGGTCAGCCGGTCGACGGACGGTGGGGCGACTTGGGGCGTCCCGGTCACGGTCAAGAACGCCTCCGGGTTCCAGAGCTTCGACAGCACGTGGATCAACTGTGACAACACCTCGACCAGCCCGCACTACGGGAACTGCTACGTGGAGTGGGACGACAACGGCAGCGGCAATGTCCTGCACCTTTCGACCTCGACCGACGGCGGGCTCACCTGGCACGAGGCCACAACGCCGGGCTCGATCGTCATCGGCGGCAAGCCGCTGGTGCAGCCGAACGGCACCGTGGTGGTTCCGATCGACGACGGGTTCGCCAGCTCAGCCGAGTCGTTCGTTTCGACTGACGGCGGCACGAGCTACTCGGGGCCGTTCTCGATCTCGAGCTACCAGATCCACGGTCCGGCCGGATCACTCCGGGCGCTGGACATCCTCTCCGCGGACGTCGACGCCGCGGGCAAGATCTACGTGGTCTGGTACGACTGCCGGTTCCGGTCGGGATGCTCGTCGAACGACATCGTGATGAGCACGTCGACGAACGGGATGACCTGGACCTCTCCGGTTCGAATCCCGATCGACCCCACCACGAGCACCGACGACCACTTCCTACCGGGGATCGCGGTGAAGCCCGGGACGTCGGGCAGCTCCGCCGGCCTCGCCCTGGTCTACTGGTTCTATCCCCAGGCGAACTGCACCGACACCACGTGTCAGCTCTCGTACGGGTACATCACGTCGAGCACCGGGGGTAGCACCTGGGGGACGGCGACCCAGGTGTTCGGTCCCATCGGGCTCCACTGGATCCCGTTCACGGTCTCCGGCTACATGGTGGGCGACTACTCGTCGGTCTCCTACGTCACCGGTGGCACCCAAACGGTGTTCGCCGCTGCCCAGTCGTCCAACTGCACAGAGGGCGGATCGATCACCTGCAAGATGGCCATGGTGGCGCCGAAGACCCCACTGCCCGGGGCCGGACCGCAGTTCCGGGCGGGCCACGACCGGGTGGCGACCCACCTCGGTCAGGTCCGCGGCGAGCTGAAGCGCATGTCCTGAGCAGGACGCAACATCGCTTCGGGCCACCCGGAGCGAGCAAGAAGGGAAGGGGCCGGTCTTCGGACCGGCCCCTTTTCGGTCGATGGTCGAGTGTCAGCGGCGGGGCCGGCAGACCGCGTTCAGGAGGCGGTACGAGTCGACGGCCGGACCGCCCCGCGGGTGCCACTCGAAGTGGTCGTGGGTCGAACCGCCCCGGGCGTCGCCGCTGTTCCCGACGAAGCCGATCACCATGCCGGCCCGGACCCTTCCCGTTCGGCCCGCTCTGGACAGGTGGGCGTTGAACACGAACCCGCGGCTGCCCGTCAGCGTCACCTGAAGGCCGCCCGCCCAGCTGTCCGACACCTCGGCCACACCGTCGAACGGCGCGCGGATGGCCGTCCCGACGGGGGCGAAGATGTCGATCCCCTGATGGCGGTGGTAGCCGCCCACGTACCTGGGTTCGCCGAAGTCATCCCGGTAGTGGCGGGGCCGGTCCACCGGGCAGAGCCAGAACGGGCCCGGAGGCCGGTTCGGATCGAGCGCGCTGCGGGTGCCCCGGCCGTGGAGCGAGGTGTCGGCCTCCGGTTGGGGCGCCGACAGTTCCGAATGCCGGCCGGACTGCGAGGCGGCCCCTGCCGTCATTGCGAAGTTCGTTGCCATTGCCAGCGACAGCACTGCTGCGCCCGCAATCAAGCGCACGCCAACCACCCAGGCTGCTGCTCGGCGAGTTTCCATCCTGATTCCAATCGGATTCCGGCTCGCCGTACTTTAGCAGCCAGCAGAGCAGGCGACACCCTCAGGGACGCCCCGCGCTGCCCTCCCGGGCTACTCGGCGGCGGCGAGCCCGACGGGGCAGCTGACCCCGGTGCCGCCCACCCCGCAGTAGCCGTTCGGGTTCTTCCCGAGGTACTGCTGGTGGTAGTCCTCCGCGTAGTAGAACGGGCCGGCTTCGCGGATCTCGGTGGTGATCTCTCCGAACCCGGCCGCCGAGAGCTGGCGCTGGTAGGCGTCCCGCGATGTCTCCGCCGCCCGCCGCTGGCCCTCGTCGAACACGTAGATCGCCGAGCGGTACTGGGTCCCCACGTCGTTCCCCTGCCGCATCCCCTGGGTGGGGTCGTGGTGCTCCCAGAACACTTTGAGGAGATCCTCGTAGCTCACCTTCTTCGGGTCGAACGCCACCAGGACGACCTCGGCGTGCCCGGTGCGGCCGGAGCACACCTCCTCGTAGGTGGGGTGCGGCGTGAATCCACCCGCGTATCCCACGGCCGTGGTCCACACGCCCGGGACCCGCCAGAAGTCTCGTTCGGCTCCCCAGAAGCACCCCATGCCGAACACGGCCGTGCGCAGGCCCTCGGGGAACGGCGGGGCGATCGGGTTGCCGTTCACGAAGTGCCGCTCGGGCATGGCCATCTGCCGGTCGCGGCCGGGGAGGGCCTCGTTGGCCGAGGGCATCACGGGTTGGTACCTGCCGAACAGTCTCATGTGGTATGCGTCCTTCCTTGAGGGGATCTGGACCTTTCAACTATGGCAGTCCATACAGGATTCCCGTTCGTTACGGTAATGGCCGAGCGGGAGTCCGAGACTCACTGGTCATCACACCGAACAGGAGGGCGGCATGCCGGACGTCTCGTTCTCGGGGCTCGTGATCGTGTCGGCGGTGGCGTTCGCCGCCCCGCTGCTGCTGGGCATGTTCCCCAGGGTCAGGTTGCCCGCGGTGGTGCTCGAGATCGTGCTCGGCATCGTGATCGGTCCGGCCGCCCTCGGATGGGTCAAGCCCGACCTGCCGATCCAGGTGCTCTCGCTGATGGGTCTGGCCTTCCTGTTGTTCCTGGCGGGACTGGAGGTGGAGCTCGAACGCCTCCGGGGCCGGCTGCTCCGGCTGGCCGGCGGCGGGTTCGTCCTGTCGCTGGTGCTGGCGCTCGGGGTGGGCGCGTCGCTCCGGGCCGCGGGCCAGGTGCGGTCCGCACTGCTCATCGCCATCATCCTGGCGGCCACGTCGCTCGGCCTGGTGGTGCCGGTGCTGAAGGACGCCGGCGAGGTGGCCACCGAGTTCGGCCAGCTCGTGGTGGCGGCGGGGACGATCGCCGACTTCGGCGCGGTGATCCTGCTCTCGCTCTTCTTCTCCGGCGAGTCGGGCGGGGTGGGTTCGAAGCTGATCCTGCTGGGCGGCTTCGTGCTGGTGCTCGCCGTCGTGGGCCTGTCGGTGGCCGAGGCCGGCCGGTGGTCGCGCCTGTCCGGCGTCCTGCTCCGGCTCCAGGACACCACGGCCCAGATCCGCGTTCGAGGGGCGGTCCTGCTGCTGGTGGGGGTGGTGGCGGTCGCGGAGCGGTTCGGCCTGGAGACGATCCTGGGGGCGTTCATGGCGGGGGTGATCCTGCGGATGGTGGACCGGGACCGGATGATGACCCACCCCAACTTCCGGGTGAAGCTGGAGGGGATCGGCTACGGCTTCCTGGTGCCGGTGTTCTTCGTCTCCAGCGGGCTGGCCTTCAACCTGAGCGCGCTGTTCTCCTCGGCCTCGACCGTGCTGCGGGTGCCGATCTTCCTGCTGGCGCTGCTCCTGGTTCGGGGCGTGCCGGCGCTGCTGTACCGGGGCTCGGCGACCTCCCGCCAGATGGCCGCGGCCGCGTTGCTCCAGGCGACATCGCTGCCCTTCATCGTGGCCGCCACGGCCATCGGGGTGAACCTGGGGGAGATCAGCGCGGCGACCGCGGCGGCGCTGATCGCGGCCGGCCTGCTCTCGGTCCTGATCTTCCCGGCGGTATCGGTGGGCCTGCTGAAGCGGAAGGAGGCCGCGTCCGAGCCGGCCCCCGCGCCGGCGTCATGACTTGCGGGCGCGCCAGCTCCTGAACACCGCCAGCAGCTCGTCGCGGCCGGCTGCCGGGATCGACTCCTCGGTGAGCCGGCCGGCCAGCCGGATGGTCTGCCGCATCTGCTCGAGGTAGGTGCTGCAATGCGGGCAGACGGCCAGGTGCTCGTCGAGGCTGGCCCGCTGGTCCGCGGGTAGGGCGCCCTCCAGGTAGTCGGTGATGGCTTCGACCAGCTGGTGACAGTCCATCGCGATGGTCTCGTCCTTCGTCATCCGCGCTCCGGGCCGCCGCTCACGTCGGCGTCGTCGAAGTACCGCTCCAGGGCACGACGCACCCGGCTCCGGGCACGGTGGAGCAGTACCCGTTGATTGGTCTCGGAGATCCCGAGCACGTTACAGGCGTCCCGGGACCCGAACCCCTCGACGTCCCGAAGCGTGATCACCGACCGCTGCCCGGGGGGAAGCTCGTCGATGGCGCTCGAGATCACGCCGAGGGTCTCATTGGACAGGAGCCGGTCCTCGGGGATGGGGTCCCAGCTGCGGGGCGGGTCGAGCCACCCTCCAGTCCACTGGGAGCCGGGAGGGCGGAACCGCGAGGGATCCACGGCGGGGTCGGCGTGGCCGGTTTCGGCGTCGACCAGGGACGAGAACGGGATGCTTCGGCGTTCCCGCTGCCCCCGGGTGATGGCCCGGTTGGTCAGGATGCGGAAGATCCACGTCTTGAGCGAGGACCGGCCCTCGAACCGGTCCAGGCCCTCCAGCACCGCGAGCCAGGTCTCCTGCACCACGTCCTCGGCCACCGCGGCCGTGGGGACGAAGGTCCGCGCCAGCCGGCGCATCGGCCCGGACAGCTCGTCCACCAGCCGGGCGAAAGCAGGCTCGTCCCCGGCGCGCAGCGCTTCGAGCAACGAAGCTTCCTCGGTTCGCTCGCCCAAATGGGTCCCCTCGTGATACGGCGTGTTCGGTCACCGGGACCATAACCCACGCACGGCGTGCGGTCGGGCGAGGGTCGTCAGGGGTCCTGCTTCGACGCCACGAAGAGGCGCCGGCTTCCACGCCCGACGTACAGCGTGCCACCGTGACGGCGCTCCAGCATGGCGACCGTCACGATGGAGACCACCGACATGAGGGCCATCCCGCCGAGGATCCCGGCCAGGAACGCGGCGAGCACCGAGTCGAAGGGGAGAACGAGGCCGGTGGCGACGGCGAGGGTCACTGTGCTGGGGAGGATGTCGGTCCGGGCGATCTCGCGCCGGGACTCCCTGATGGCATCCGGCGGGAGCGGTTCGGGTCGTCCGGCGGAACGATTGCGAGGGTCGAACGCAAGGAACAGCACGATCAGGCCGGCACCGAGGGCCCATCCGAGCAGGGCTCCGGCCCGTCCGCCACCGACGGCGAGCGAGCCGAGGAGCCCGAGGGCGGAGAGGCCGGCTCGGATCGGCCCCAGCACGAGCGCCCGAAGCGAGAGCCGCACGACCCG
>DASWCX010000225.1:0-3405 GCA_036395815.1 Actinomycetota bacterium
TCGGCGGGATCGGGTGTCTCGCCCTCGCCGTGGTGGTGATCGGGTTCACCCGGCGCATGGCCTCGGCGGGCTACGCCTACACGTACACCAGCCGGTCGCTCGGCCAGGGAGCCGGTTTCATGACGGGCTGGCTGTATTTCTTCGGCTTCTTCTGTTTCGTCCCCATGACCATGGCGGGCGTCGGAGGCTTCACCCGCGACCTGATCAAGACCGAGTGGTGGCACGGCATGCCGAACGGGTCGTGGTTCGTGATCTTCCTCATCGGGATGGCCCTGCTGCTGTTCCTGGCCATCTACGACATCAAGTTGAACGCCCGGACCCAGCTCCTGGTGGGCGTGGTCACAGTGGGCGTCATCGTGGTCCTCGACCTGATCGTGACGGCCAAGGGAGGGGCCCACGGGCAGAGCCTCGGCCCGTTGGGGCCCGGGCACACGTTGAAGGGAGGGTTCCAGGGCATCTTCTACGGGCTGATCTTCGGGGTCCTCTCGTACATCGGATTCGAGACGTCGGCCGTCCTCGGC
This sequence comes from Actinomycetota bacterium, assembly GCA_036395815.1. GTDB lineage: Bacteria > Actinomycetota > UBA4738 > UBA4738 > UBA4738 > DASWCX01. The sequence continues at coordinate 522 of DASWCX010000225.1, forward strand.
GAGGAGACCCGGAACCCGCGGAAGGCCATCCCGCTCTCGGTGGTCATCGCCGTGGTCTTCGCCATCGTCTTCTACGTCTGGACCACCTACGTGATCGCCATCGGGGTCGGGGTGGACAAGGCCGGCTCGGCGAAATGGGCCGGCGATCCCGTCGTGCTGGCCGACACGGCCACGCGGTACTCGGGGCACCTGCTGTCGGTGCTGATCTCCATCGCGGCCATCCTCTCCGCCTTCGTGGTCTGCCTCGCCTGCGCCACCGCGGCGGCGAGGACGATGTTCGCCATGGGCCGGGAGGGAACGCTGCCCCAGTGGTTCGGGCGGACCCATCGCCAGTTCAAGACCCCGGTGAACGCCACGGTCTCCATCGCCCTTCTGGCGACCATCGTGGCCGCGCTTGTGGGGTTCGGCTGGAGCTACGGCGGCGGTCCGTTCACGGTGTTCGGCCTTCTGGCGGGCATCGGCGGCCTGGCCGTCACCGTCGTCTATGTGATCCTGTGCGTGGCCGGGTTCGCCTACTTCCGAAAGGTCGAACGCCGGTTCAACCCGGTCCTGCATGGCCTGGTCCCGCTGGCCGGCGCGGTCATCTTCGGCCTGGGCGTGTATGGCTCGGTGTACTCGGGGTCGTTCCCCCCGATGCCGTACAAGATCATCCCTTACGTGAACGCCGGGTGGATCGTGGCCGGCCTGCTGTTCCTGGCCTGGCTTCGGTCGAACCGGCCGGGCGACGTGGCGCGCATCGGGTCCATCCTCGGGGAGGAGGGCGGGGAGGACGCCGCCTTGCTCGACGAGTCGGCAGCCTCGGCGAGACTGGCCGGAGGGGCGCCGACCACGGCCGGCTGAGCGTCGTCCGGAGGGCGGGAACGGCCGGCCCCGGAACCCTTCCTTGATCGACGATCACGCGCACCCGTTCGCCGCGCAGCCGGGACCCTTCGACCCGGCGGGGATCTCCCTCGACGTGCTGGAGGACGGCGGGCTGGAGCAGCGCCGCCGTGCCCTCGGGCCGACCCGCCTGGTGCAGGAGCTGCTGACCGTTCGCCTGGCGCGCCGTCTGGGGTGCGACCCTCGTGACGTGGTGGAGGCACGGACGGACGCCGCGGCCGATTGGCCGGGATACGTCTCGGGGCTGTTCCGCGACGCCGGGATCGGCGGGGTCATCCTGGACACGGGGTTTGGTGGGGAGGTCGCAGCCACCGTCGAACGTTGCTCGGAGATCTCCGGAGCATCCATGCACCCCATCCATCGGATCGAGCCCACCGTCGATCGGCTGATCGATCAGGGAGCGACCGCCTCGGACATCCTCGGCGCCGTGGAGGCCGAGATGCGCGCGGCCGCGGCGGCCGGGGCTGTCGGATTCAAGACGATCATCGCCTACAGGACCGGGCTGGCGGTCGATCCGTCCGCGGATCTCGCCCAGGCGGACGCGTCCCTCCGAGCCGGCGGACCGGTCCGGCGGCGGGGAAAGGCGTGCCGGGACCTGGTGGTGAGAACGGCGCTCCGGATCGCCGCTGAGCTGGGGACCCCGTTCCAATTCCACACGGGCTTCGGGGACTCCGACCTGCGGCTGGCGGAGTCGAACCCCCTGTTGCTCGAGGACCTCCTCCGGTCGGAGGAGGGCTCGTCGGTGCCCATCGTGCTGATCCACGGGTCGTACCCGTGGCACGAGGAGCTGGCGTACCTGGTGATGACGAAGCCGAACGTGCACGCCGACGTCTCGCTGTCGAACATCTTCGCCCCGTTGACGGTGGCCGACCGGCTCGCGAGGATCCTGGAGCTGGCCCCGGCGGCCAAGGTGCTGCTGGGAACCGACGGCCACGGCGAGCCGGAGACGTTCTGGCTCGGCGCGAGGCTGTTGCGGGAGGCCTGGGACGAGGCTCGGGCTCGCCTGTCGGATGCCGGCGCGGGGAACCCGTGGCTGGACGACGTGGAGGATCGGATCTTCGAACGCAACGCCCGGGAGCTGTACCGGCTGTGACCGGTCGCCCCGAGAGCATCGGGGACCCCTTCGTGATCGAGCGGGCCGAGGTGCTCGAGGTCGCGCTCCCGCTGAAGGAGCCGTTCGTCACCAGCTTCGGCCCGACGGCCTCCCGAAACGTGGTGCTGGTCCGTCTCACCGATGCGGACGGCAGGGTCGGATGGGGGGAGGCCGCGCCGCTCGATCATCCGTTCTATCTGCCGGACACGGTGTCGGGCGCGTTCGCCGTGATGGTGGAGTACGCCCTGCCGCTGTGCCTGCGGGCCCAGATCGCCCATCCGGGCGACGCCGCCGCCGCCATGGGCTCCGTGCGGGGCAACACGTTCGCTCGGGCCGGGGTGGAGCAGGCCTACTGGGTGCTGGAGGCCGTGCGGTCGAGCCGGCGGCTGGCGGATCTTCTCGGGGGAGGGCGCGACAGGATCGCGGTCGGCGAGAGCCTGGGGATCAAGGCCTCCATCGACGACCTCCTCGACGAAGCTGCCCTTCGCCTGAAGGAGGGCTACCGGCGGATCAAGCTGAAGATCGCCCCGGGATGGGACCTCGACGTGGTGCGGGAGGTCCGATCGGCCTTCGGCCCCGAGGTCATGTTGCAGGTCGACGCCAACGCCGCATACACGTCGCACGACGCGGAGCGCCTGGCCGAGCTGGACCCGTTCGACCTGGCGTGCATCGAGCAGCCCCTCGAGTACGACGACCTCGTGGGGCACGCGGAGCTCCAGCGGCGGCTCGACACGCCCATCTGCCTGGACGAGAGCCTTCGGTCCTGGCGCGACGTCCGGACCGCTCTCCGGATCGGGGCGTGCCGCAACGTGAACCTCAAGCCCGGCCGGGTGGGCGGCATCGCCGAGTCGCTCCGGATCCATGACCTCTGCCTGGATCAGGGCGTGCCCCTGTGGTGCGGGGGGATGCTCG
>DASWCX010000226.1:0-6565 GCA_036395815.1 Actinomycetota bacterium
TGCTGACCGGTCACCGGAAGGAGCTGGCGCCCTGGCTGGCCGGCCACATGGACGTGAACGCCATCGACCTCACCGGAGCCGACGGCGACGTGGCCGAGCTAGAGCGACTGGCCGCCGAGAACGTCAAGCGGACCGTTCGCGATCCCGCACCCCGCGGCGACTGGTTCGCCGACGAAGCCCAGAGCCCCTACGCGATCACCGCCTTCATGGAGATGAAGACCGTGTGGCACCCCATGGGCGCCTGACGCGACGCGCGCCGGTCACGCCTCCGCGTCCAGGCCGAGGTCGTCCAGGACGAACGAGGTCTCGCGCTGGGCGTCCTCCCTGGCGGTGCACGAGAGCTGGATGGTCTGCCCGAGGAACCGGGCGAGGTCGAAGGTGTGCTGGACGTAGCCGTTCGCCGCGTCCCGGTTCGAATAGGTGTTCAGGCGGGCCAGCAGGATCCCGGTGGGGCTCTTGATCTCCACCCGCATCCAGTCCACGACGTCGCTGCTCGATTCCGTGGTGTCCACGTGGAGCCAGAACGAGAGCGTGGCCCGCGAGGCGGAGGCCGGGATGGCCACGGTCTGGGACAGGGTGTCGACGTGGGACTGGCCGTAGCCGTCCAGCCACGCGTACCACGAGCCCGAGCGCGGCTGCCGCTTCGACTGCCGTGTGATCACGCCGCCGGTGGCCTGCCACGGCGAATCCGGCGAGGTCCCGAGCTCGAACCCGGGGTCCTGGAGGAGCTGCACCGGCACCCGGTTCGAGACGGTGACGGTGACCGGCGCGGACGTCCACGACTTCCCGGCCGTGTTCACCGCCGTGGAGAGCAGCGTGTGTGGGCCGTTCGATTCGCCGGTGGTGTCCCAGTCGAACGCGAGCGAGGATCCAGAGACCGTCATCCGGAGCGCGCCGTCGATGGAGACCGAGAGCTGGCTGATCCCGCCCGGGTCCGAGGCCTCCGCTGTGACCGAGACCGAAGCCGTCACCGTCGCTCCGTCCGCCGGGGTGGTGATCGCCGTGGCCGGCGGGAGGGTGCCACCCGCGCCGGGGACGCGGCCGGCGAGCGAGACGTCGTCGATCCGGAACGCGGTGGTGAGCGCGTCGTCCGTGGTGGCCAGGAACACGAGCTGGACGGTCTGGCCGGAGAACGCCGACAGGTCGAACGGTCCCCGATCCACATAGCCGACCGCGGCGTCCCTGTTGGTGAGCGTGGCCACCGTGTCGAGCACCACGCCTTCGGAGGTTCGAACCTGCACCTGGAGCGTGTCGTCGGGCCCGGCGTCCGCGTGTTCGTGCGTCTCGATCTCCGACCAGAAGCTCAGTGATGGGCTTGTGGCCTGCTGGGGGATGGAGACGGACTGGCCGACCGAGTCGATGGCATCGTTCCGCTCGCCCAGGCGGGCGTACCCGCTCCCGGCGTGGGCATCCTGGGGAGCGTTCGACACCAGGACCGGATGGGAAGCGAGGTTCGTCGCGGGGCTCCACAGCGGGGCGGTCGATGGCGCCTCGAACCCGCCGTCCGCGATCAGCTCGCTCGCCGCGGGGGTGGGCGCCGGATTGAACTGGATGTCGAGGACCGGATGGAGCTCGATCCCGTTGGGAGCCAGCCCCCGCTGATGATGCAGCTTGTCGAAGAACCCCACGCCGGTGATCTGGACCGGGATGGGCGGCTGGGCCACCTTGAAGTCGCCGTCCGGATGGAGCGTGGGGTCGAGCTCGGTTCGAGCCGCCTCGAACTGCTCGCGGGCGCGCTGGATCCCGGACAGGAAGGGGCTCTGGGTGCCGACACAGTCCGGGGACGGGATCTCGACGATCATCGTCCGGCCCTGCTCGTCGTCCACAGCCAGGTGATAGTCGGAATCCGCCTCCGGAGCGTACGCGGTGAAGAACGCCGTGATCACCCAGACGGTGGTCTCCACCGGCTGGATCCGGGGCAGGCTGTTCCCCCAGTGGGGCGGGGGAGTGAGCGAACGGAGGGCGTCCACCGTGGTGGTCTTCGGCGTCGTCAGGTCCACCTGGCCGGCGCCGGGGTCGGTGCCGGTCTTCACAGACCACCTCTCCACCCCGCAATGCGCGGCGACGAGCCGCGCGATGAGGTCACGATGACTGGGAGCGGCCACCACCGACGCGAGCAGCAGCGCCGCGACGAACGGCCGACAGGCTCTCATGGCATCGTCCCTCTCCGAACAGGATGCGGCGTTCTGTCGGTCCTCAGCATGACGGTCATCAGGCCGTCCGCAAGTCGCCGAAAGGTGCGATCTCGTGTCCCGCCACGGGCCGGCGTGACACCGCCGGCCACCTGTGGAGATTTCGTCACGCGGGCCCACCACATCGGCTGCGTGAACGGGGTCGGGGGGTACCATTCTGTGCACATGCCGCTGTACAAGGAACAAGGCATCGTCCTTCGTTCGATCAAGCTCGGTGAGGCAGACAAGATCGTCAGCATCCTCACCCAGGGGTCGGGCAAGATCCGCGCGGTCGCAAAGGGCATCCGAAAGACCCACAGCAAGTTCGGGGCCCGGCTCGAACCCTTCACCCACGTGTCGCTGCTGCTGTATCAGGGCAGGAACCTCGACACCATCACCCAGGCCGAGATCGTCAGCCCGTTCCGGGCGCTTCGCGGCGACTTCGAGCTGATCGCGGCCGGCGAGACCATGCTCGAGGCCGTCGACAAGGTTGCGGAGGAGCATGAGCGGAACGTCCGCCTGTTCCTGCTGCTGCTCGGCGGGCTGCGGGCGCTGGAGTCCCGGCCGAGGGATCCGGCCGCGGTGGCGGAGAGCTTCCTGCTCAAGCTGCTTTCGCTCTCGGGGTTCCATCCGAGCCTGTCGGCCTGCGCGCTGTGCGGGACGCCGGGGCCGCACGAGTGGTTCTCGGCGAGCCAGGGCGGGGTGGTCTGTGGCGAGTGCGCGGAGCACGACGCGGGCCACGCCTCTCCCGCGGCTACCGGATGGCTCGACCTGCTGGCCCGCGTGGACCTGGAGGGGGCGGGCGAGGCCACCCCTCCGGTCCTTGTCAGGCGGGAGGCCAGGGCGCTGCTCTACGGCTTCACCGAATACCACCTGGAGCGGCGGATCAGGAGCTTCACCCTGCTGGCCCGCCAGTCCGGCCCCGCAGTTTCCGAGGTGGATCCGCCCCGCCGGGACACCCTGGTACCGGATCCGGCGGTGCTCCCGTGAGCTATCTGTCGGACCTGGACCTGGAAGTCCTGCCGAGGCACGTCGGCATCATCATGGACGGCAACGGCCGGTGGGCGAAGCAGCGGGGGCTGGAGCGGACCGAGGGGCACGCCATGGGGGAGGAGGCGCTGTTCGACGTTGTCGACGGCGCACTCGACATCGGGCTCGAATGGCTCACGGTCTACGCGTTCTCCACGGAGAACTGGCGCCGCCCGCCGTCCGAGGTCCGGTACCTGATGGGCTTCAACCGCAGGTTGCTCCAGCGCCGCCGGGACGAGCTGAACGACCGGGGGGCCAGGATCCTGTTCACCGGCCGGATCGACTGGCGTATCCCGCGTTCCGTCCTGAAGGAGATGCGCGAGGCCATGGATCTCACGAAGGACAACCGGGGGATGACCTTCAACATCGCGTTCAACTACGGGGGCCGGACCGAGATCGTCGACGCCGTCAAGAGGATCCTGGACGACCACGACCGGGGCCGCCTCAAGGGTGAGCGGCTCACGCACGACTCCATCGCGTCCCGCCTCTACCACCCGGACATGCCCGACCTCGATCTCTTGATCAGGACCGGGGGGGAGTACCGCATCTCGAACTTCCTCCTGTGGCAGGCGGCCTACGCCGAGCTCTGGTTCACCCCCGTGTACTGGCCTGACTTCAACCGCGAGCACCTGTACGAGGCCATCCGCGACTACCAGAAGCGGGACCGCCGGTTCGGCGCGCTGAACGGGGACGAGTAGTCCGAACGGCGGAAGGACCGGCGAGGGGGGATCCGCCGGTCCTTCGTGCCACCTTGGAGATGACGCTCGAACCCTAGGCCGGACGGGTCCCGGCCGTCCGTGCCGCCCGGCACCTCCCCGACGTGACGTCCGGCACCTCAGCTCCTCGGGCTGGGTTCTTGTCGCTTTCGAGCGGTGGCGGTCCCGGGCTTAGAATCCCGCCAGGCCATGGAGTTGTATTTCGCCTACGGATCGAACATCGATCCCCACCACATGGCCAGGCGGGCGCCGGGCGCTCGAGCCCTCGGCCCGGCCCGGCTCGACGGGTTCAGGCTGGCCTTCAACGTGTACTCCACCGAGTTCGACAGCGGCGCGGCGAACCTCGAGCTGGACGAACGGGCCCACGTGTGGGGCGTGCTCTGGGAGGTGCCGGAGGAGGAGCTCCAGGGCCTGGACGCCTTCCAGGGGCACCCCACGTTCTTCCGGCGGGAGGACGTGGTCGTCGAGGGGCCGCAGGGCCCGGTCATCGCCTGGACCTTCCGGGTGGCCCACCAGGGGAAGTCCTACGTCCGCCCCACCGACGAGTACCTGAACCGGATCCGCGCGGCGATCCGGCTCCACGGCCTCCCGCCCGAGGCGCTCGACCTGGTCGACGAGGCGGCCCGCCCGCCGAAGCCCACCATTTCGACCTGAGCTCCGCTCCGGTACCATGGCGTCCACGCCAGCGGCCGCGGCCAGCGGCCGGGAGAAAGGAGCCACGCCATGGCCGACGTCATGGATGCCATCACCTCCCTCGCCAAGCGGCGGGGGATCGCCTTTCCCTCGAGCGAGATCTACGGGGGGCTTCGGGCGTCCTACGACTACGGCCCCCTTGGGATCGAGCTCCGCCGGAACGTCCGGCAGGCGTGGTGGCGCTCGATGGTCCAGCTCCGCGACGACATCGTGGGGCTGGAGGCCGCCATCATCATGTCGCCCCGCGTGTGGGAGGCCAGCGGCCATCTGGAGTCGTTCACCGATCCCCTCGTCGAGTGCGAGGACTGCCATCGCCGGTTCCGCGAGGACCATCTGCCCGGCATGTCCCCGGCCTCGGGCCACGGGGGGGACGGGACCGTCGAGGCCGGTGACGTCCGCTGCCCCGAATGCGGAGGCCGGCTCGGTGAGCCCAGGCGCTTCAACCTGATGTTCAAGACGAACATGGGGCCGGTCGAGGACGAGGGCTCCACCGTCTACCTACGCCCCGAGACCGCCCAGGGGATGTTCGTCGACTACGCCACGGTGCAGCAGGCCGCGCGACTGAAGGTCCCGTTCGGGATCGCCCAGATCGGGAAGTCGTTCCGCAACGAGATCACCCCGGGCAACTTCATCTTCCGGACCCGGGAGTTCGAGCAGATGGAGATGGAGTACTTCGTCGAACCGGGCACCGACGAGAAGTGGTTCGAGTACTGGATCGACGAACGGTTCCGCTGGTATCGGGACCTCGGAATCCGGGCGGAGAAGCTCCGCATCCGCCCGCACGAGCCGGACGAGCTGGCCCACTACGCCAAGGCCGCCAGCGACGTCGAGTACGAGTTCCCGTTCGGCTGGTCCGAGCTGGAGGGCGTCGCCAACCGGACCGACTTCGACCTGAAGCAGCACCAGCGATTCTCGGGCCAGGACCTCACCTACTACGATCAGGAGCACGACCGGCGGTACCTTCCGTACGTGGTCGAGCCGGCGGCCGGCGTGGACCGGGCGCTGCTGGCATTCCTGGTCGACGCGTACCGGGTGGACGAGGCGCCCAGCGCGAAGGGCGAGCTGGAGAAGCGAACGGTCTTGGGGCTGCACAGGGGCCTCGCCCCGATCAAGGTGGCCGTGCTGCCGCTGTCGCGCAACGAGGCGCTGGTCCCAGAGGCCCGAAGGGTCCACGATATGGTCAAGCCCAGGTGGATGAGCTCCTTCGACGACGCGGGAGCCATCGGGCGTCGGTACCGGAGGCAGGACGAAGTGGGTACACCCTTCTGCGTGACGGTGGACTTCGACTCGCTCACGGACCGCCAGGTCACGGTGCGAGAGCGCGACTCCATGGCCCAGGACCGGATCCCGATCGACAATATGGTCTCGTACCTCGCGGAGCGGCTGTGATGTGGGCTCGCCACGCGTTCGGGCGGCGGCGCGAGGTGAGGGAGTCTCCGGAGGAGCCCCGGACCGCGCCGGCGGAACCCACGGTGGATCTCGAGCCGGTCGACGTGGTTCCCTCGCGAAGCCGCCGGTGGAGGCGGTTGGGCGAGTCACGGCGGCCCACGCCCGTCGGCATGTTCGCCATCGGGTTCCTGTTCCTGCTGGCGGCGGTGACGGCCGTTGGCTTCGCCCAGTTCACGGCGAGCCGATTGGCCCCATGGCTGTCGATCGGGTTCTCGGCGGCGGCGGCGATCTGCACGGGCGTGGCCCTGGTGCTGGCCCGGGAGCGGTGACCCGGCGGAGTCGGGGATCGAAGGGGATCGGGTGGGGCCATCTGGCCGTGGCCTTGGGGGTCCTGGCTTCGGGTTGCACGCATGGCTCGGGTCCCCCCGCAGCGTTGGGCACCCCGACGCCCCCCTTCCAGTCACCGGTCAGCCCCCAGCCGATCAGGCCGGCATCGCTGTGCCGCCACCCGAAGACGCCCGAACAGCCGGGACCGACCTCGGGGACCTTGCCCCCGCCGATCTCCGA
>DASWCX010000227.1:0-12587 GCA_036395815.1 Actinomycetota bacterium
GTCCTTGGCCAGCAGGACCACCGATCGATCGACGGTTCGTCCCGTCTCCGGTGGGGCACCATCCGGACCCAGGCCGAACCCTCGGACCGTGAGCGTGGCGCCGTGGATCGGGCGGATCGGCGCGACCCGTTCGGACACCTGGCGGCAGGCCTCGGAGAACCGTGGCGCGCCGTACAGCCCGTCCCGGTCGGTGAGGGCCACCGCGGCCATCCCGAGCGCAGCGGCCCGCAGCGCCAGGTCCTCCGGCGAGAACGCCCCGTCCTTGATGGAGAAGTACGACCGGGCGTCGAGGTGCACGAAGCCGGAGGAGGAGTCGAACACGTGTTCGATTGTATGCCCGAGCGGCGACACCTGGGAAATCGGACACATGGTCGGATCGGGCATACTCGACGAAACGACCAGGGGGGTGGGGGATGTTCGCTCAGGTGGTTCAGGGTGGAACGACGCTCGAGAGGCGGGCCGAGATGACCGCATCGTCAACGAGGAGATGATCCCCGCGCTGCGCGACGAACCCGGGTTCGCCGGTGCGCTCAACCTGGTCGACCGACAGACGGGCAACGGCATGATGATCGTGCTGTGGGAGACCGAGGAGCAGGCCAACCGCCCGCTCCCCGACTACGGCCCCGGTTTCCTCAAGGCCCTCGCGCAGATCGCCGCGATCTCCACCGGGAACCGCCAACCCATGTCGGTCTGGGACGTCAACGCCCGGGTCTAGGAACCGCGCGACTTCGGTGGTCGAACGCATCGTCGTTCCCGGGCTCGGCGAGCCGCCCGGTTACTCCCACGTCGCGGTGGCCCGAGGGTCGAAGCTCGTGTTCACGGCGGGCCAGGTTCCCCTGGACCAGGCCGGGAACCTGGTGGGGCCGGGCGACCTGGTGGCCCAGACCCGCCAGGTCCTGGCCAACCTGGAAGCCACCCTCGCCGCGGCCGGCGCGACGCCGGAGGACGTGGTGAAGACCACCATTTTCGTCGTGGCTGGCGAGCAGGAGGATCTCCCGACGGCGTGGCGGGCATTCCAGGAGTTCGCCGCGCTCGGGCTGCGAAGCGCCCCCAGCACGCTGCTGGGGGTCCCGAGGCTCGGCTACACGGGCCAGCTGGTGGAGATCGAAGCAGTCGCCGTCCTGGATGATCGATGAGCTGCGGCCTGCAGATCCACGTCGGACGGCGCGGCCCCGTTGACACAATGCCCTATCCCACGCAGACGGGCGCCGTCACTCGAGACGCCAGGGCCGCCATGCTCGTCGAGCCCGTGATTAGGAAGGATCAATTGGCTTCGGCCACGGCTCGCGTCGGTATGCCATATCGAGGAACATCCACTCGTATCGAGCGCTGGCCAGGAAGCAATCGCCGGCTTCGGCACGTTCCCGCGACGTGAGGCTGGCGCCGATCTCGTTTACGAGGTCGAGCACTTCATCGACACTCCGCTTGTACTCGTCACTTGCATAGGAGGTGATCCAGCTCCGATATAGAGGAACCGGGGACGCCGACGCCTCCAGGGCTCGACCGATCTTCTGATAGATCCACAGGCACGGAAGAAGAGCCGCGATCGCCTCCGAAAACGGCCGGGTAAACGCGACCGCGACGATGTAGCTTCCGTACGCGAGTGTGATTGCACCCGGCGCCGCCGACGAATCGGCGTCCTCCGGACCGAAGTCCTGGGCGAGGCTCCTCTGCACACCACGCACCCACTCCACTGCGTCAGCGGCGTGCGCAATCAACAATCGAAGGGTCTGGTCGTCTGCCTCCCTCGCGCCGCAAGCCAACAGGGCTCTCGCGAAACTACGGAGGTAATAGGTGTCCTGCTGCAAGTAGTACGCGAAGGACTTGCGAGGAAGCGTTCCGGACCCAAGCTCTCGGACGAATGAATGGCCCAGGATGGCCTCGTATATAGGCACCGCGTTGTCCCAGAGGTCGAGAGCCAGACTGTCGCGCAGCTCCTCCACGTCTTCATTCATTCGGGGGAGCCGCCCTCAGCCTGTCAGCCGCTCGCCGCATGAGTTCGTCCCCAGAGGAATGGGTGTCCACCAAGGTCGATGATGCGCACTCCCTGCCTCCCTCAGCTGATTTCACAACGAAATCCGCTCTGGGCTGATCAGGAGTCACGAGCACGTTCGCGTCGCCACCCTTGGCCTCCCGACTTACGACGAGGGCACAGGAGACGACGAAGAGGATTGCCAGAGCGGATCCGGCAATCGACCACCAGGCGTCATGGAGGGCCGACCCCCCGAACCCGAGCAGGAGGGACGCGGCTGCCATGTAGGTGACAATGCCGGCAAGCGCAACCGCGAGTCGCGTACCGGCCAGCAGTGTGGAGACGAGATCGTTCTCACCCGGAGGCCGGGCGGTCAGGACCGCGAAGATCCCCACGAGAGCAACCAAAAAGGAGGCTGGGTCCCTGGCCCCGGTTCTGAGACGGTCGATGAATATCGCTCCCGTCAGCAATGCGCTGGCAGTAAGGAGGGTGGCAAGGAACGCCGACGCCACGAGACCACGCAAACGTTGCTTGACGTGGACCACGATGTCTGCGCATAGCTGGGGAGGTGCCTTCGCCAGGTAGAGATGACACCGCGACCGATCCCATGCACCGAACTTGACCGTCTCTTGAGGCGACTCCGTCCTAAAGGAGAACTGGACTCTGGAGATTTGCACGTCCGGCGGAACGGACAAGAGGAAATGAAAGCTTGTCTGGCCAGGCGCTCGGATGGGAAACCTGAACCTCGTTGATTTCCACCCTAACGAGGCGAGAGCACGGGCCCCCGTCCGCGAGATCGGCTGCGTGTAGGACACGCGCATGACCCGTCGTCGCGACCCCGAATACGACACGGGAACGAGCAAGGCGAAGTTGCTCCGCAAGTCGTCCAACAGACCGACGAAAGCCTCGTTGCTCTGTGTTTGAGAGCCGAAAGGACCATCCACGGCGAGCACGTGCGCGAGGCGGCTTTTGGCGTCTGACGGCAGCTCGCGAACGAGGCCAAGGAGCTCTTCGCGAGTTTCGGCCGGCAGTGGTCGACCGAGCAAGCCCTCCGCTCCGACCACCAGAGCAGACCACGCCAAACGGCAGTCCTGTTCAAAGGTGAGAAGTGGGACGACAGCTCCTGCTTCATCGGTAAGGTCATAGCTCCAGAGGACCTCCTTGCGAACCAGCGTGAGCGGGATTACGTACGGGTCCGAGCTTCGCCATGGAGGCGGTTCGTCCGGGAGCTCGAAATCGATGGTCAGTGTCCTTTGTACGCTGACGTCATCCTGAAAGGTCACCGACTCGGTCCTTCGATGGATCCACGCCTCAGGATGAACCAGGCAATGCAGAAGGAAGAGCCCCTGATCTCGGTCCGGTTCCCCTTCGAGGACCGTGGCTTCCCGCCATTCAGGCAGGCGGTGCATCGTCCGGTTCAGAACAACCCCCCAAGAATCCGCAGGCTGAGCATGCCATGGCTCGATCCCCGGTGTCTGCGGCCAGCGACCTCGCCCACCTTATCCCTGCGCGCCCGCCAACCGGTGTCTTTCGCGTGGGCGATTGCAAACGGCTCCCCACAGCCCGAGTTCGGTCCCTCCGGACATGGACGGGTCGACAGCTCCACCCCCTAACCTCCACGTGGACGACCTCCACCGACGCGGAGCATACGGCCGCGTCGACAGAGCACGCTAGCCACTCGGCGAGCATGAGCGCCGGATCCCATCTCGCCTCCCGTCCCATCGGGAATATGGGCCACCCGAGCCCGACGAGCGCGGCCCCCGTGCTCGCGGCCACCGACCGATGACGACGACGTCCCCGAGTCGGTCCTCTCGCTGGCGATCCTCTTCGGGCTCTCGGGCGCCGGCGTCATACGAAGCGGCGATCAGTCCCACAGGCGCTCGAGGCGCCACCGCTCGCCCCTTCGGTCCAGATAGAGGTCGACCACGGCTCCGCCCTTCGCCTCGACCCGCCAGTACTCGCGGTCGCGGCCGTCCTCCCACCACCGGCCCTCGATCCGCCACCGGCCGATCACGTCGCGGACCTCGTACCGCCGCCCCCGCCAGGTGAAGGCGGCCGGCATCCCGCCGTCCCGCTCGACCGCCACGGCCTCCTCGTAGAGCTTCGTCACCGGGGCTCCTCACCCTGCCGGACCGAACATATGTTCGAGAGCAGGACCGTACGCCCGCGGTCTCCGCCGTGTCAAGCCCCCGTTCGGCCCGACCGGACCGAACGCCACGCCAGCGCCACGCCGGCCACCGTCAGCAGGACGTACAGCGCCACCCCTCCTCCCCCGCCGGGATGGACGCCCAGCTCGGCGGCGACCAGGGCGCCCAGGATCAGGACCGCGGCGCCCAGGGCGGGCGCCACGCCCACCAGGACCTCCGACGGCGCGTCGGGGCCCAGCAGCGCCACCGACCATCCCGAGCCGGCCACGAGCAGGAGCCCAAGGAGCGCCAGCCCCCACGGAACGCCGAACCGGACCGGAGGCACGGCCTGCGGGAGCGGCTCCACCGGGAGCGTGGCCGGCGGCGGGTTCCCCTGGAGCAGGGCCACGCCGGGGCCGATCACGGGCGCTCCGATCGGCCCCACCGCCTCCTGGTACGCCCGGACCGCCAGGGCCTGCACGATCAGCACGGGAGGGCGCAGGGGCAGGACGGCCCGAACGTCCTCCCAGTAGCGGAGCGTGGCCCGGTCGGAGGGTCCGCCGGTCAGCGACCGTCGGCCGGCCAGCAGGTCGGACGGATCCCCCACGTAGAAGTGGGCGTCCGACTGGTGGTCGGGCGGCAGGGCCACCCGGATCGTGTGCTCCTTGAACGGAACGGAGATCACCCCCGCCTTCCCCAGCGGCGACACCAGGAAGACGAACGGCCGGCCGGCGGGGAGGCCGTCGACGTAGCGGGCCGCGGTCCCGGCCTCCCGCAGCGCCGTGGGCGAGATCCACACCCCCGGCCCGTGGGCGTACCAGGCCAGGCCCCCGATGGCGCCGGTCGCGGCGATCCCCGCGACCGCGGCGGCCCACCCCAGCGCCTTCCTCCCGTGGGCCCGCAGCCATTCGGCGCCCCGAACGATCGCCGCCGACAGCAGCACCACGCCCGGGAGCCCCACCCAGAACTCGAGGAACCGGTGCGGGGGCAGCGCTCGCGTGGCCACCATGACCGGGATCCCCACGGCGCTGGCCACGGTCCAGGCAAGAAGCAACCGGAGCCCGAATCGTGCGTGGCCGGTGCGAGGCCGGGCCAGCGTCCACGCGCCGGCCAGCCCCAGGGGGACCGACAGCGGAAGGAACAGCCGGAAGGTGTCGGTGCGAAGCTTCGGGATGTACCTGGCGGGGTTCTCGCGGACCTCGAAGGTCTGGAACGGCGCCCGGAGGACGCCGGCGATCACGATCGCCATGGTCGCCGCGGCTGCGCCGAACGCCGACGCGACCACCCCGGATTCGGTCCGCACGAGCGGCACCCCCGATCGGAGCTGTCGCCGGGATTCGGGGACGCCCAGCGCCGCGGTGAGGGCCAGGATCGCCCCCAGCAATCCCAGGAAGATCCAGTGGGAGACCCCCGCCGCCACCATCAGGGCCACCGCGGCCGTCCATCCCGGCCGCCCCTCCACCCGGCGGGCCAGTGCGGCCGCGGCGGCGGCGGCCAGTCCCAGGAAGAGCAGGTTGGCGATGTTCTCCCCCACCAGCCGGGTGGCGCCGACGAACGTCCCGGTGACCCCCACGGTGATGGCCCATCCCCAGGCGCCCCCGCCGAAGGCCGCCCGGAAGAACGCCCCCACGGCCAGGGCCAGCACCGCCACCAGGACCAGCGACAGCATGACCTGGAGCCCGAGCTGGGACCGGCCGGTCATCGCCCCCAGCACGGCGGACAGCAGCGGATGCCCGGGGCGGACGGCCGTGCCCGCCTGGGTCAGGCCGGTGGCGGCGACGGTCTCGGCCCGCCACACGTACCAGGGCGCGTCGAACCCGACCGGCAGGGAGTAGTGGCGCGCCCGGTAGACGAGGAAGTAGAAGGCGAAGATCGCCCAGCCCAGGCCGAGACCCAGCGCGGCCGTCCGCCCCGTTCGCCCGGGTTCGACGGCGGCGCTTCCGCGCGCCTCCGAGCGCGGGGCCATGTCCGGTTCGGCCACCGGCCTTCCTCGACCTCCCACGCCCCTCCTCATGCCCCGTCGGGACCGAGTCCACCCGAGCCCCGCACGGACCGGGAATCGCGGGCCCGGGAAGCGGGTAAGCCCGAGCGGACCGAACGGCTCGGCGCGGGATCGGTCCGGTGCCGCAGCTTGGGCTGCTCGTTTCTGCCCGTACAATAGGCGGGCCGGACGGCCAGGCGCGCGGTTCGAGCCGGGATGCGAGGGCGGGCGGTGGCGCGCAGCCGAACGAACGACGGTTCCAGAGGAGCGACCATGAGGATCCTGATCCTGGGCGGTGACGGTTACCTGGGATGGCCGACCGCGTTGTACTTCTCGAACCGCGGGCACGAGGTCCACGCGGTCGACAACTACCTTCGGCGGCGGGCGCACACCGAGGCCGGAACCGACTCGCTCACCCCCATCGGGGAGAGCCTGCCGTCCCGGGCCGACGCGTGGCGCGCGGTCACCGGATACCGGATCGGGGTGACCGAGGGCGACCTCACCGACTGGTCGGTGGTCGAACCGCTGTTCAAGGACTTCTCCCCCGAGGTGGTGATCCACTACGGCGAGATCCCGTCCGCACCCTACTCCCAGATCAGCAGGGAGCACGCCGTGTTCACCCAGTACAACAACGTGGTGAACACCCTGAACGTCCTGTTCGCCAT
Source organism: Actinomycetota bacterium (assembly GCA_036395815.1). GTDB lineage: Bacteria > Actinomycetota > UBA4738 > UBA4738 > UBA4738 > DASWCX01. Next base: position 6,745 of record DASWCX010000227.1, read on the forward strand.
GCGGGACCTCGCCCCCGAGGCCCACCTGGTGAAGCTGGGGACCATGGGCGAGTACGGCACCCCCGACATCGACATCGAGGAGGGGTTCATCGAGATCCACCACCGGGACCGCTCCGACGTGCTGCCCTTCCCCAAGCTCCCGGGCTCGCTGTACCACTGCTCGAAGGTCCACGACTCCACGAACATCCACTTCGCCTGCCGGGTGTGGGGGCTTCGTTCGACCGACCTGAACCAGGGGGTGGTGTACGGGATCGACACGGAGGAGACCGCGCTCGACCCTCGCCTGGCCACCAGGTTCGACTACGACGAGGTGTTCGGCACCGCACTCAACCGGTTCTGCCTGCAGGCCGTGATCGGCCACCCGCTCACGGTGTACGGCACCGGGGGCCAGACCCGCGGCTACCTGAACATCCTGGACACCTTGGCGTGCGTCGAGCTGGCGGCGATGAACCCGCCGACCGAGGGAGAGTACCGGGTGTTCAACCAGTTCACCGAGCAGTTCTCGGTCAACGACCTGGCCGAGCTGGTCCGGCGAGCCGGCGCGGAGTACGGGCTGGAGGTCCGGGTCGAGAACGTCGAGAACCCCCGGGTCGAGGCCGAGCACCACTACTACAACGCCAAGCACACAGCGCTGCTCGACCTCGGCCTGAAGCCGCACTTCCTCTCCGAGACCCTGGTCGAATCGATGTTCGCCGCCATCGAACGGCATCGGGACCGCGTCGTGACCAAGGCGATCATGCCGAAGACCATGTGGCGCCCCAAGCGCCGCGTGGCCGAGTCGGTGGCGTAGCCGGGCGGGACCTTCGTGCCGGCCGGACCCATCGCTGACGTGGGGGACGGCTCCCTCATCGCTCTCCGGGTGGTGGGGGGCGCGGTCGCGTTCGGCCTGTTCTACGGGGGCCTGCGCCGGTACGCGCGGCGAGACATCTCCCGCCTCACCCTGATCCTCACCGGCCTGCTGGCGGTGGGCGTGGTGGCGCTGGCCATCGACCCGAACCTGTTCAACCCGCTGTTCAACCTGTTCAACTTCAAGAAGGGGGGCGGGCAGCGGCTGATCGGCGCCCTGCTGTTCGCCAACATCATCTTCTTCCTGCTGCTGTTTCGGACCGCGGCGTCGACGGACGCGGCGACCCTCGCCATCCGGCACCTGGTCGAAGCCCTGGCCGTCCAGTCGTTCGACTGGAACCAGCAGGCCCTGCTGCCCTCCGGCGAACGGATCGTGGTGGTCATGCCGGCCTACAACGAGGCCCAGAACGTCGGGGCGGTGATCCAGTCGATGCCGGAGCGGCTGGGCGGGTACCCGGTGGTCCCCGTGGTGATCTCCGACGCCTCCGAGGACGAGACGAACGAGGTGGCCCGCAAGGCCGGGGCGCTGGTGGCGAACCTGCCCATCCGCAGGGGGGGCGGGTTGGCGCTTCGGGTGGGCTACGAGATCGCCCTGCGGCTGAACGCCGTGGTGGTGGTGTCGATGGACGCCGACGGGCAGCACATGCCGGAGGAGATGGAGGGCCTGATCGCCCCCATCCTGGAAGGCGACGCCGACATGGTGAACGGATCCCGGCTTCTCGGGGAGTTCGAACGGGAGAGCATCATCCGCCACGCCGGCGTCCACTTCTTCTCCTGGCTGGTGACTCTTATGACCGGCTCCAGGATCACCGACGTGTCGAACGGCTACCGGGCCACGCGGGCCGAGACCCTGAAGCGGCTCCGTCTGGACCAGGACCAGTTCTGGACCTCGGAGCTGCTGATCGAGGGCATGCGCCACCGGCTCCGGATCAAGGAGGTGCCGATCACGATCCGGGCCAGGGCCGGTGGCAAGTCGAAGAAGCCGAAGAACGCGAAGTACGCGTGGAACTTCACCAAGGCGATCGTCAAGACCTGGCTGAGGTGAAGGTCTCTCCCAGGAGCGCGGCGACCACCGGTACCCCGACGTCGTCTCCCGCCGGCGGTTCGTTGCGGGCATACCTTCGGCCGCTCCTGGTGGTGTGCCTGGTGGCCGCGGCGGTGGCGGGCTTCTACTTCCTGCTGTATCCGGCCAAGGGCTATCCGATGCCCATCGGATGGGATACCCCCCGCTACCTGGACCAGACGAACATCGTGGCCGTGCATGGCCTGTCCGGCGTCCCGGCCAGGCTGCCGCCCCCCAGCAAGACCCTGGCCAGCAGGGCGGCCTTCCCCGTGATCGTGCTCAGCCTGTCGAGCCTGTTCACCGCGTCGACGTTCAAGCTGGCCCAGACGGTGCCGCTCGCCGCGGCCGTGGCCACCGCGCTGGCCGCGGCGGCCTTCGTCTCGGCGTGCCTGCGCCGGCGGGAATGGGAGTTCGCCGCGGTGGCCCTGGTGATCGGCCTGTCGCCACAGCTGATCAGGCTGGTGGCCCCCGAGACCTATACCGACAACCTGTTCCTCACCGCGCTGGCCTTCGCCGCCCTGGTTCCCACCCTATTCGCCGTGCGCGAGGGTCGCGGCTTCCTGGCGGCGGCCCTCCTGCTGGGGGCGGGCGCCTTGGCCCACCTGCTGTTCTTCGGCGCCGTGATGGCCGTGCTGGTGCTGGTGGCCGCGGCGTATCTGCCGATGTCGTGGCGAGGCCATCGGGTCGAACGAACCGGAGCTTGGCAGACCCCGGCCGGTCGGCTGGGCCTGGTCATCGGGGGTGCCGCCGGGCTGGCCGCTGTCGGGATGTTCGGCCTCCTGAGGAAGGCCCCGGATACGCCCTTCCTCTCGCCGGGGGAGCTGGACAAGAAGCTGCGCCAGGACGTACCCCTGTATCTGTTCCCGGTCATCGCGCCGCTGGCAGCCGTCGGCGCCCTGTTCGTCGCCCTCGCCGCACGGCTCGGGCCGCGGTCCGCGGGACGGCGCTCTCCCGGAGGCCAGGACGGCGCGGCCTCCCGGCCCGGACACCCAACACACCTCGGAGCGGCCGACCCGTTCGGGGCCCGATTCCTGCTGACCGTGCTGGCCGCCTGGGTGGCAGTGGTCCTGGCCGGGCTGGCCATGTTCGGGATCTTCGGGGCGAACGTCCCTCCCCACCGGTTCCTGGCGATGCTCCTCCCGCTGCCCATCCTCGCCGCGCTGGGGATCCTGGGACTGGCCCGGTGGGTCTCCTCGCTGGAGGGTGCGGCCCGGCGGAACCTGGCCCGGAGGGCGGGCGCGGCCGTGATCGTGGCCGGGCTGGGCGGGCTGGCGATCCTCGGGTACCGCGAGTACTACGTGACGCTCCCGTCGACCCGGGGGGTCGAATGGATCGAGTTCCACAAGATCGAGGAGACCACGAACGCCGTGGCCTACCTCGACGCCATGCGGATCCCGGCGAACCGGCCGGTGGTGTTCGTGGTCGACGACTTCGGGGTCAACCCGCTCTCGGACATCCCGGAGAAGGCCTACATCGTGCGCTCGGCGCTACCCGCCGACCGGCTCGTGCATTCCTGGTTCTATGTCGGCAGCCCCGACAACTACCTGGCCCGCCGGCCCACGCACCGGGACCGCCCCCGGACCTACAACGTGAACTCCGACTCCTTCTGGAGGCCGCTGGATGCGCTGTTGTCGTCGTCGTCCCAACCCCCGGTGGCCCTCCTGCTGAACAGCCTGACCTCGTTCTACGGCCGGGAGCTGAACCGCCACCCCGGGTGGGAGGCCGCGCCGGGCGTGATCGTGCTGCAGGGGCCGAGGCCCGCTTCCCCCATCCCGGCCGCCATCCCCCCCTGGGGTCTGCGAACCGTGCCCCAGGGCGTCTTTCTCTCGGTGGGGACGATCCTGCTGCTGGCGCTCGTCGGGCTGGGGTGGGCGGTGGCGCTCCTCCCGGCGGGCGTGCGGTCGTTCGAACTGCTGGCCCTGGGGCCGGCGTTCGGCATCGGCTTCCTGCTGTTCGCCGGGGTGCTGGTGGACGCGGTGGGAGTCCGGCTTACCGGACTCGGGGGGACCTCGGCCGTTCTCTTGGCGGCCGCGACCGGGTGGGTGCTCGGAGCGACCCGACTCCGTCGCCGAGGGCTCCCGTCCCTATTCCCGGCCTGACGCCTCAGAAGGACACGCCTCAGCCCGAGCCGCACCGGTAGCCGGGGAGGTTTCGGACGTCGGGAGATCCGAGCGGCGGCGGCACCAAGGAGCGGACCTCGTACACCCGCACCGTCGACGACCGCGCCACCAGTCGCAGGAACGAAACCCGGTCCAGGTTCGAATCCTTCCCCAGCCCAAACTTCAGCGGTCCGCCCACCCCTCCGAGCGTCTGGTCGTAGGTGGTGACCACCACCGCCGCCACCCCGGCCCTCCGCAGGTAGCCGGCCCCCGCTCCCGGGTTCAGGAAGAACCGCCGGGCGTCCAGGAGCGACCGGATGGCCGTCGTGAGCACGGCCGGCCGCAGGTACGGCCCCATGCCCTCGATGGCCCCGCCGTGCCGGGTGAGCGTCTCGAACGTGGCCAGGGTCCGGCGGTCGGCCAGCACCCGGCCGTCGCACGGCACGTTCGCCCCGATCCACCGCAGGGCCGGCAGCGCGTCGTCGAAGAACCGCTCCCGGGCTGCGGGCGCCACGTTGCGGGGGACGGCGAAGGCGGCCAGCGCCACCAGGCCCGCCACCGCGAGGACCGGGGCGCGGGGGCCGACCGCGGCAGGCAGCAGGAGCTCGACCACTGCCGCCCCCAGGAGCACGGCGGGGATGGCCGTGTAGTCGAACAGCCGGCGGGGACCGAACTCGGCCAGCACGTAGACGTCGAACCGGTACTCGAAGGCCAGGGCCACCACCAGGATGGCCAGGGCCGTCAACGCGCAGGCCACCGCCAGGGCCCGGAGGATCGGCGGGCCGCGCCATAGGAGCAGCCCGAAGGCCGCGGCCCCTGCCAGCGGCACCAGCAGCAGGAACGGCCGACGGAGGCGGTCCTCCCCCACCACCCGCCGGATGTACTCGTGATAGGTGACCGAGGGCGGTTCGTAGAACGCCCCCCCGTGGGCCGGCTGGCGGAGCTGGCCCAGGGCCAGGAACCGGGTGGGATCGAAGGCCGGCGGCAGGCCGAGCTCGACGGCGAGCTTCCGATAGACCGCCGTGTCGCCGGCCCCCTGGAAGCCAACGTCGCCGCGCGGAGCGAACAGGACGAAGGCCCCCACGACCGCCGCCACACCCAGGATCACGGCCCCCACCCGGGCCGCCAGCCGGGGACGGTGATCGAACGCCACGACGCCGATCCCGTACGCGCCCAGGAACGCCAGGCCGACCACGCACGGCACCAGATGGGTCCCCGCGGCCAGCCCGAACAGCGTTCCGGATGCGACGGCCTCCCGCCGGGCGAGGCCCCGATCCCCCGGCTCGCTCCGAAGGGCCCGCACGGCCAGTAGGAGCGCGGCAAGCACCAGGAGCCGCCCCCACGTCTCGGCCCGGTAGTTCGTCAGGTCGTCGGTCAGGACCCGTGGCCCCAGGACGTGGTTGGCGAACAGCAGGATCACCACGAACGGGGCGGTCAGCCGGAGCCCGAGCTCCCGGGCCAGGGCGAACGTCACCAACAGGAGCCCGACGGAGGCGACGACCAGGAGCGCGCCCATGGGACCCAGCGGGCCGCGCCCGAGCACCAGGCTCGCCCCGGCGCTGAAGGCATTCAGCACGACCTTGCTCACCGTGGTCGGGAACAGCCGCCCCCACTGGAGCGACAGCGACGGGATCCGGTGGGCGTCTGCGATCTCCAACCCGTCGGCCCAGTACCGAAGGGGGGTCTGGTCGGCGAGGTTCAGCGCCGGCGAGTAGGTCAGCCGGGTTACGGCCACCGCCGCCAGGACGGCGAATCCGCCCCCGTACGCCCACGGCTCGGCCCGCACCTCCTCGCGCCAGCTTCGGAAGCGGTCCCGAAGGTCGCGCCGCCGGAGC
>DASWCX010000228.1:0-8737 GCA_036395815.1 Actinomycetota bacterium
CCCCGTCCACCAGCATCCCCAGGAACAGATCGGGACCGTGATCGAAGGGTCCTACGAATTCGAGCTGGCGGGGGAGAAGCGGGTGGTCCGCAGGGGCGACGTCTACGTCGTTCCGCCGAACGTGCCCCACGGCGCGATGACCCACGACGAGGGGTGCCTGGTCCTCGACGTGTTCTCGCCGCCCCGCGAGGCGTTCGACGAGATCATGAAGCAGGCCGTGGAGGAGCTCGGATGCGACGGGGCCGGCGAGGTCTGGACGCTGCCGCCCCTCCGCGGAGACGGCGACCGGCAGGACGGCCCGGCCGGGGCGGACGCGCCATGACCAAGGACGCCCCCGGCTTCGGACCGCAGGGATGGGCGTACCTCGAGGGGGAGTTCGTCCCGGTGGAGGAGGCGAAGATCTCCATCGCCACCCACGCCTTCAACTACGGCACCGGCTGCTTCGAGGGGATCCGCGGCTACTGGAACGCGGATCACGAGGAGCTCTACGTCGTCAAGCTGCTCGAGCACTTCCGGCGGCTCCTCCGCTCGTCCCGCCTGTTTCGCATGGATCCCGGCAAGAGCGCGGGGGACCTCGCCGGGATCGCCGTGGAGTGCGCGCGCCGCGGCGGGTTCCGCACCGACACGTACATCCGGCCGATCGTGTACAAGGCGAGCCTGGCCATCCGGGTGGGCCTCACCAACGTGGAGGACGGGTTCTGCTGCTTCACGGCGCCGATGGGGGCCTACTTCGACATCGAACGCGGGCTGTCGGTCACGGTGAGCGGGTGGCGGCGCAACGACGACAACGCCATCCCGGCCCGGGCCAAGGCCACGGGCGGCTACCTGAACGCGGCGCTCGCCATCGCCGACGCCGAGAACGCCGGGTTCGACGAGGCCATCATGCTCACCCAGGCCGGTACGGTCAGCGAGGGCAGCTCGGCGAACCTGTTCCTCGTGCAGGACGGCGTGCTGGTCACCCCGGCCGTCAGCGACGACATCCTGGTCGGGATCACCAGGGGGTGCGTGATCGAGCTGGCCGCGGCGCTGGGGGTGCCGGTGGAAGAGCGCACGGTCGACCGCACCGAGCTCTACGTGAGCGACGAGGTGTTCCTGTGCGGGACCGGGGTCCAGGTGGCGCCGGTGACGAACGTGGACGCCCGCGTCGTCGGGGCGGGCAAGATGGGCGAGCTGACCCGCCAGATCCAGGACCGGTACCTCGCCGCGGTCCACGGCGAGGTGCAGGAGTACCGGACCTGGCTGACCCCGGTGTACGAGGGGGCCGGGCCGCCGCGGGACGACCCGCCGGGCTCCCCGGCAACGGCGGAGCCCCCGTCGGAGCCGGCCTGACCTGAAACAGCGCGTTACAGGTAGCGGCCCATGCCACCGGCGACGTCGACGCTGGCGCCGGTCACGTACCCCGCGCGGTCGCTGCACAGGAACGCCACGACGCCACCCACCTCGTCGTCGCGGCCGAACCGCCCCAGCGGGACCTCCGCCTCGGCCATCTGAGCGAAGAAGTCGTCCTCGGACAGCTCCGGACCGAGGCGCTGGTGGACGTTCTTCCACTGCGGCGTCACCACGAAGCCGATGTTCACCGTGTTCACCAGGATGCCGTCCTTCCCCAGCTCCATCGACAGCGCCTTGGTGAACGCGAGGCAGGCCGCGCGGATGGTGGACGTGGCGAAGAACTTCGGGTCGGGATACTTCCCGTACACCGCGTTGATGTTCACGATGCGGCCGCCCCCCCGGGCACGCATGTGCGGAAGCGTCTCCCGGGAGCACCGGATCATCGAGAACAGCTTCACGTCGAGGTCGTCCTGCCAGTCCTCGTCCGTGAGCGTCTCGAACGACCCCGGGTGGGCCCGCCCCGCGTTGTTCACGAGGATGTCGATCGCGCCGAGCTCCTGGGCGCACCGGGCGACGAAGGAGCGCACCTGGTCGGGCTCCGTGACGTCGCAGGCCTCGCCGAACACGGTGGTGCCGTGTGACCGCAGCGCCTCCGCGGCCTCCGCCACCTCCTCGGCGTTGCGGGCACAGATGGCGACGTCGCACCCCTCCCGGGCCAGCTCGTCGGCGATGGCCCGCCCGAGGCCCTTCGATCCTCCCGTGACGATGGCCTTCCTGCCGCGAAGCCCGAGCTCCACCCGCTAGGTCGCCTCCTCCGGCCCGCCTTCGGAGCGGGCCCGCATCATCTCGAGCAGCACCCGGCGGGGCGGGTCGAACACGTCGATCTCGAAGCACGTCGTGTCGAGCGTTCGCGCTCCGTGTGGCACGCCGGGGGGGACGACGACCGCCGTGCCTCGGCGCATCGTCCGCACGTCGCCGTCGAGGTCGAACTCGAACTCCCCGTCGATGACGAACGTGATCTGCTCCTCCTCGTGGGCGTGGCGGGGCGCGTCGGTGTTCGGCTCGTAGCGCACGAAGTTCACCATGAAGCGCTCCCCGACCACCGGCCGGAAGGCCAGGCCCGAGACCATCTCGACGGCCTCGACGTCACGCTCGTAGTCGACGTAGGCCCCCTCGCCCGCCGCGGCGAGCGACGGATCGAGGGCGAAGTAGCGCCCGGCATCCGGATGATCGGCGCGACCTCCGCTCGGCCCCGCGGGGGAGCCGGTCGGGTCGGTCACGACGGGCTCCCCTCGGCCGTCTCCGGGTACAGCTCCGGGTGCTTGTACCGGGGATGCCAGTCGAATCCCTGCCAGGTGGTCAGCTTCCGGGGGACGATCTTGATCGTCCAGCACGGCTCCACGTTGACCGAGCCCCGGTACTCCTGGGCCCGCGGGCCGAGGTACCGCGGGCCCGTGTAGCGCTCGCCGATCAGGTTCCACAGGGACTTCTCGCCGTTCTCCAGGTACGGGCCGACGGCGGCCTCGACGACCACGCCGGTTCCCTCGCAGATGACCTTGCGGATGGGGGCGACGGGCTCGTCCACGACGAGCGACACCCGGGGGTCGCGGGCGATGTAGTGGGCCCACGCCGAGCGGGCCCTCGGCACGACGTAGAAGGCCACGCCGTCCCAGTGGTACCAGCTCGGCACGACGTAGGGCCAGCCGTCCGGCTTCAGGCACGCCACTCGGGCGATCCACGGCCCCTGCAGGAACTCGTTCATCTCCTCGGTCGTCATGCCGCCGATCCGCTGCCCGCGCCAGCTCCCCGGCTGCTCGGACGCCTCGCCGCCCGGCGTCTCGCTCATCGCAGCGCCCCCTTCACCACGCCGGCCAGCCGGCGGATGCCCTCGTCGATCTGGTCGTCCTCCACGCGGCTGAACGCCAGCCGCAGCGTGTTCGAACCGGACCCGTCCGGGTGGAACGGCGCTCCGGGGACGAACGCCACCCGCTCGGCCATCGCCTCCTTGGCCAGCTCGACCGTGTCGAGGCCGGAAGGCAGGGTCATCCAGGAGAAGAACCCGCCCCGGGGCCGCGTCCACGTCACGTCGTCCTTCGGCATGTGGCGATCGAGCGCGCCGAGCAGCAGCCCGCACCGGCGCGCGTACAGCTCCACCGAGCGGCGGATCCCGGCGTCGAGGTGGCCCTGCCGGCCGTACTCCTCGAGCAGCCGCTGGCCGAGGGCCCCGGCGCACTGATCGGTGTTCTGCTTGGCGCTCGTCATCTGGGCGATCACGGGAGCGGGACCGGCCGCCCATCCCAGCCGGACGCCGGGGAAGAACGTCTTCGAGAAGGTGCCCGCCTGGACCACGACCTCGGGGTCGAGCGACCACAGGCTGGGCAACCGCCCCCGGTCGCCGTCGAAGCCGAGCTCGCGGTAGGCCACGTCCTCGACCACGAGGAAGCCGTACCGCGCGGCCAGCTCCACCAGCGCCTCCCGGCGGTCGCTCGACATGGTGACGCCGGCGGGGTTCTGGTGATCGGGGATGGTGTAGAGCAGCTTGGGGACGCGCCGGTCCCGGGAGGCTCGCTCCAGCTCGTCGGCCAGTCGGTCGACCTGCAGTCCCTCATCGTCCACGGGGACGGCCCGGACCTCCGCCTGGAAGCCCCGGAACGCCATGATCGCGCCGAGGTAGGTCGGGCCCTCGACCAGCGCCAGGTCGCCCGGGTCGAGGAGGCTCTTCGACACGAGATCGAGCGCCTCGATGCCGCCGCTCGTGATGAGCAGCTCCTGCGGGGCCGGGCGGCGGCCCTCCCGCTCCTGCAGGCGGTCGGCCATGAACGCCCGCGGGCCGGGGAGGCCCTCGGTCGGCGCGTACTGCATGGCCGAGGCGTCGCCGGCCGCGGCCAGGTCGGCCATCAGCCGGGCCACGACGTCGGCGGGGAACGTCTTCGGGTCGGGGAAGCCACCGGAGAACGAGATGATGTCGGTGACGTTCGCCAGGGCGAGGATCGCCGCCAGCCCCCCACCCACGTCGACCCGGGTCCGCCCTGCGAACGCCGCCTCCCACCGGCCGGCCAGTTGCTGGCTCGCCATCCGCATCGCCTCGCTTCCTCGGCGCCCTCGCACCGTTCCACGACCGGCCCCGGACGGCCCGATGGCCCCGATCGACCGGGAACCGTCGGGGCGGAGCCGGAGTTTGCCCGGGGCTTCGGCCGAGTGTAACATCCACGCGCCGCGCGGCGGTCAGACGGAAGGTGGGTCGGCGCCTCGACCGTTCACGCGCACAGGAAGTGGGGAGAGTAGGCTACCGATTAGTGTATGCCCAGGTTTCGCATTCGGGGCCCCGCCGGACGCCGCGGCCGGCTCGCACCCCCGCCGTGGCCCTCGACGAGCAGGACCTGGCGATCCTCCGGCTCCTGGTCGGGGACGCCAGGATCTCCCGGCGCCGGCTGGCCCGCGAGGTCGGCATGTCCGCCCCCGCGGTGGCCGACCGGGTGTCCCGGCTTGAGCGGACGGGCGTGATCCGGGGATACCGGGCCGACCTCGACCGGGCCGCGCTCGGCCACGATCTGGTCGTCTACATCGGCGTGGTGGCCGTGCAGGGCGGCGCCCAGCCCGAGCTCGTGGCCTCCCTGCGGTCGTTCCCGGAGGTGGAGGACGTGCACGTCGTGACGGGGCCGAAGGATCTGCTGGTACGCCTCCGGGTGCGCGACCACGACCATCTCCGCGAGGTCCTGTTCGACCGGCTGTGGAGCCTGCCGGGCGTCGACCGGACCGAGACCTACATCAGCCTCGCCCACATGGAGCCGAAGGACTTCGACGCCGGGCTGCTCGACCTGATGCTGGCCGAGCGGCGGGATCAGCCGCCGGATGCCCGGCCCGACCGGGGGAGGTGACGGGATGTGTGAGCTGCTGGCGGTGGCGTGGGAGCGGGCGGAGCCCTTCCGCACGATCCTCCCGTGGGCGGCCGGGCTGGAGCGCCTCGGCGTGGCCGGGTTCGGCTGGGGAGTGGCGTGGCTGGAGGACGAGGAGGGCAGGGTTCGCGGGTACCGGAACACGGCGAGCCTGGCAGAGGACTCCGACGGAGCGGCGGCACTGGGCGACGTCCGGTCGAGCCGGTTCCTGGTCCACCTGCGGCGGCCGTCGAGGCTCTCCACCGTGCAGCTCGCCGACACCCAGCCGTTCCTCGACGAGCGGCACAACTGTGCGTTCTGCCACAACGGCCTGTTCGCCCGAGCGGAGGACCTGCGCGGGCGCTATGCGGACCGGCTGCACGGCCGGGCCGACAGCGAGGTGGGATTCTGCTTCCTGCAGGACCTGCTGGACGAGGGCGTACGGCCGGCGGACGCGCTGCCCCGGACGCTCCAGGACCTGGCCGGCAGCGGCAACCTCGGGTACCTGGGAGCCGACGGGACGCTGCTGATGATGGCGGGCCATCCCGCCAACAACGTGTGGCGGTTCCGCGCCGACGGGTCGGCCACGGTGGCGGCCACGGCGCTGCACAGCGCCGACGAATCGGTGTTCGACCTGCTGTTCACCGACGCGGCGGATCGGCGGAAGCTCCCTCCGGGCGAGGTGGCGGTGGTGGGAGGGCCGGGGCCCGAGACTCGGGTCCGGGCGGCGAGCTGAGGAGGAGGGCGAGGGGATGGCACGGAGCAATCCGGAGATCGAGAGCGTCGGCAAGATCGGCTTCATCAAGGAATACGGCCTCCACACGGACGACCAGCAGGAGGCGGCCAAGGACCTCCCGGCCCGGATGGAGGCCGACGGGATCAAGATCGTGCGCTTCCTGTGGGCCGACCAGCACGGGATCGCCCGCGGCAAGTTCATCACGGTCCACGACGCCGTCGCCACGCTGCGCAACGGCATGGACTTCCAGGGCGCCACGTTGGTCATGGACACGGGCAACCACGTGTTCACGCCGCTGTTCGTGGAGGGCGGCGGGTTCGGCGTCCCCGAGTTCACGGGGTTCCCCGACGTCGTGCTGGTGCCCGACCCGACGACCTACCGGAAGATCCCATGGTCGCCCGACACGGCGTGGATCGTGTCGGACATGTACTTCTCGAACGGCAAGCCGGTGCCGTTCTCGTCCCGGCAGATCATGCGCAGGCAGGTCGAGGCGGCCGCCGAGCTCGGCTACGAGTACGCGGCCGGGCTGGAGGTCGAGTTCTACATCACCCGGCGGGCCAATACCAACATCGGGGTCAACGAGACCGGGTGGCCCCCCGCGCCGCCGGAGGTCTCCGTGGTCGCGCAGGGCTACCAGTACCTCTCGGAGGGCCGGCTGGCGGAGATCGACCCCATCCTGCAGCTGCTGCGGGAGAACCTCGAGGGGATCGGCCTGCCGCTGCGTTCCATGGAGGACGAATGGGGGCCCGGACAGACCGAGTTCACGTTCGACCCGCTGACGGGGGTGGAGGCGGCGGATGCCATGCTGCTGTTCCGGACGGCCGCCAAGCAGGTCTGCTACCACAACGGCTACCACGCGTCGTTCATGTGCCGGCCCGCCTTCCCCAACTTCTTCTCCAGCGGCTGGCACCTCCACGAGTCCCTCGTGAACGCCAAGGACGGCACGAACGCGTTCACCGACCCCTCGCAGGCGCTGTCGGAGCCGGGGCGGCAGTTCGTGGCCGGCATTCTGGAACACGCCCTCCCCATGACGGTGTTCACGACGCCCACCATCACCGGGTACAAGCGGTTCAAGCCGTACTCGTTCGCCCCGGACCGGGTGAACTGGGCGGTGGAGAACCGCGGGGCCATGGTCCGGGTGCAGGGCGCCCCGGGCGACAAGTCGGCCCACATCGAGAACCGGATGGGCGAGCCGGCCGCGAACCCCTACCTGTACATGGCGGCGAACATCGCGGCCGGGCTGGACGGCATCCGGAACGCCACGACGCCGCCCGCCATCATCGAGGAGAACCCGTACGAGTCGGAATCGCCGATGCTTCCCACGTCGCTGTGGGAGGCGGTGGAGCACCTGGAGAAGGACAGCTTCTTCCGCACGGAGTTCGGCGACCCGTTCATCGACTTCATCCTCATGGTCAAGAAGAGCGAGATCGGACGGTTCCTGTCCGAGGTCACGGACTGGGAGATGCGGGAGTACTTCGAGTTCTACTAGGACTGGGACCAGGAAGGGAGGCGACGATGGCGGGCGCGTTCCAGCACATCGTGCTGTTCCGGTTCCCGGCTCCGCTCTCGGAGGACGACCAGCGCGACATGGCGGCGCAGGTCCGGGCGTGGGCCGGGACCGTACCGGGCCTGGTCGGGGTGCGTTTCGGAGCCGACGTCGGCGGGCGGGCCGGCGGCTGGCAGTACCTGCTGGTGACGGAGTTCGAAGACGACGAGACGCACCGAGCCTACTACGAGCACCCGCTGCACCAGGCGTTCAGCAGATGGGTGTTCGAACGCAACTGCGAGGCGGTCCGGTTCGATTACCCGCTGAACGAGGACACGCTGTTCGCCGGGTGAGCCGTGGCGGCCGACGGCCGCCGAGGGCTCATGTCCCGGGAGGAACGGCGGCGCGGGCCAGGGCGCGGAGGATCCGGAGCAGCCCTCGCACGTCCTCGGGCTCCAGCGGGACTGCCACGGAAGAGGTGGGGGTGGTCCCGATCAGCGCACCCGCCAGCGTGGTCAGCCGAAGGCGGGCCGTGGCCCGGGAGGCGTCCCACCGCGCCTCCAGCGACACGACGTTCGTCATGGTCCCAACGCCGTCCAGCAGGCCGGCGTCCTGGAGGCGGCTGGCCCAGGCCTCGCCCTCGCCCGGCGCGCCGCCGCCGGCGAGCGTCCGGCGGCGGCGCAGGCCGGTCCACTCGAGGGTGGCCGAGACGTCGGCTCCCGGTCCTCGCCCCGGGGCCGAGGCCTCCACCAGGAGGGCGAAGGTTCGCGAGAACAGCCGGCGTTCCTTCTCCAGGCGGAGCGTCACGGCGGGGAGTGCGTCGCCGGGGGCCCGAAGGGCGACGTGATGGGGTCCGGAGGCGGCCACCTCGTACGGGGGCGTCAGGAAGCCGGCCGCCTGGCGGAGCGCCTGGAGCGGGGTGACCTGCCCGCCGAGGGGCCGGGGCGTGCTCATCCGCCACCCCTACCGGCTGGGGGCGGGGAGACCGGTGGCGCCGTCCCCGGTCGGGCGGGGAGCGTCGAAGGAGGTCCAGGCGTACAGCAACAACTCCCGCCGCTCCTCGTTATTGGGCCGGTCCCAGATGACAGTGAGCTCCCATCCGGTCCCTGACGAAATGAATGGGCAGGACTCCAAGTTTGCCATTCCGCAGGGCCCGTCGCTCAGCCCGGACGGCTCGGCCGTCTACTTCTCGACGTTCCGGCCGGGCGTCGAGGGGCGGCGGCTCGTTCGCATCCCACTAGAAGGCGGCGAGCCCGAGGACCTCGGATGGGGCGCCGATCCTGCGGTGAGCCCCGGCGGCGACCGCCTCGC
>DASWCX010000229.1:0-30766 GCA_036395815.1 Actinomycetota bacterium
GCCTTCCTGATCTTCGACACGAAGGTGTAGTTGGGGTCGACCACGTTCGCCACCGGGGTCTCGCTGGCCTGGGTCACGAGCTGATAGCCGTCCAGCGGGTGCAGGCCGAACTCCGCGGACAGCCACTGCACCAGGTCCACCTGGGAGATCCGGAACGCGTCCTCCAGCGGCCGCGCCGACCCGGTGCTCATCACGTAGTCGTCGTTCTCCAGCCGAGGCCACGGGGTGGCCACCCCCTTGATCAGGTCCACGATCACCACCGTGTCCATGGCGGCCTCGACCGCCACGCCGCACGTCTCGCCCTCGCCCTGGCGGCAGTGCCCGTCGCCGATGGAAAACAGCGCCCCCTCCACGTTCACCCCGAGGTAGCAGGTGGTCCCGGCCCGCATCTCGGGCGTGTCCATGTTGCCGCCGTGGGCGTCGGGGACCAGGGACGACCGGGCCTCGAACGCCGCCGGGGCCACCCCCACCGTCCCGTGCATGGGATCGAGCGGGAGCTCGACGGACCAATCGCCGTGGGCGGCGTGGAACCGAACCGTCCGCGCCTTCGCGTCGACCTCGTAGATCCAAACCACCTCGGGAAGCGGGTCCTGAAGGGTCGCTGTGGCATGAGTCGAGGTGAGCGCGCCGAACAGCGGCACCGTGGTCGACGCCGCCCAGTCGCGCGACGGCTCGATCGACACGAAGTGGAGCGCCAGCGTGTCGCCCGGCTCGGCCCCCTCCACGTGGAACGGGCCCGTTTGGGGATTGACGAACGGGAACTCGATGACCTTCGACACCAGGTCGTCGGGCCCTCGGACCTTTCCCCCGAAGGCGTCCTCGGTCCACAGCTCCAACACCGTCCCGGGCTGCACCGAGCGCACCGGCTTCACCCCGCCGAAGGTCCAGGCGAACTCCGACGGGTTCGGCCGGTAGCTAATGGCGTCCATCACGCCTGGACCGCGGCCGGTTCGTCCTCGTCGAACACCCTGGCCGTGTCCCGCACTCGCCCGGGGGCCTTCGCGTACAGATAGGCGAGGTAGACCAAGCCGATGAGGTACCACGCCCCGACCACGATGCCCACCCTGGCGGCGGGCCCGGACAGCCTGGCGATGAAGCTGAAGGCCCTGATGCCGACGGCGGTCAGCCACCCGGGGATGAAGAACAGGATCCCCACCACCGGCACCAGCAGATGCTTGACCGGGTTGAACTCGGTTCGTCGCTCGGTCAGGAAGAACCTGATGGCGGCGACGTTCAGCGCGATGTAGATCAGCACGACCACGGCGGTCGCCATGGTGGCGATCAGGACGAATGCGGGGAGCGGTTGGAAGGCGAACCCGAGGCCGAGGGCCACGCCGATCCCCACCACGAGCTGGGCGATCACCGAGACGTACGGAGACTTCCACCTGGGATGGACCGCGGCGAACAGGCTCGGGATCAACCGGATCCGGCCCATCGCGAACCAGGTCCGGGTGGTGGCGTTCGCTCCCGCGTTCGAGTTGGCGATGGCCGAGTTCACGATGGCCAGGAACACGAACACCCAGGCCGCGCCCCAGACGATGTGGCCGAGCCCCTCCCACGGGTCGCCGCCGTTGAACAAGTTGAACTTCCCCATCCTGGCCGGCCCGAAGTACACGGTGGCGGCGTACGTGGTGAGGACGTAGAAGAGCCCGATGCCGACGCACGAGTAGATGACGGCCTTGCGGATGTTCCTCCTCGGATCTCGGGTCTCCTCGGCCAGTGGCGCGGCGGCTTCGAACCCGATGAACGCGAGGATCGCGTAGATCGACCCGGCGAACACGCCCTTCAACCCGGTGAATCCCTTGACGGTGGCCTTGCCCGTCCCGAACACGGCCAGCGTGTTGTGGTCGGCCTTCCCGATGAGCCAGAGGGACAGCAGGAAGAACACCACGATCTCGAACGCGCCGAGCACGGTGCCGGCCCGGGTGCTGAGCTGGATCCCGAAGTAGCCGAGGACGAACACGACCAGGGCGGCGGCCACGGCCCAGATCCACCACTGGTCGGCGTGGCAGATGGCGCAGTTGAACTCCGAGTCCAGCGTGCCGGCGACCACGATGCCCAGGATCAGGTAGAGGAGCGGGGCCACCAGCGGCTCGACGAAGGCGTACCCCCACGCCACGAGGAACCCCACCGAGGGATGCAGCGCCCTCGCCGTGTAGGCGTACATCCCGCCTGCCGACGGGATGTGCTTCGCCAGCTCGCCGATCGAGATGGCCACGCACAGGCATGCCACCAGCGCGATGATCACCGCCAGGGGGAGCGCCCCACCCGCGTACGGCGCGCCGGCGATGATCGAGAAGGCCACCGCGGCGGCGGGCGCCATGTGGGTGATGGACTGGAACAGGACCTCGGGGAGCCCGATGGCCTCACGAGCCAGGCCGGTGGAGACCGTGCGCTGTTCCACGATCGACCTCCGTTCGAGCAGGGGGCGCGGCTCGTATTGTGGCGCGACGGGCCGCCGAAGGAAAACGCGGACGGGCGGCGGCTCAGGTCAGGGCGGCGGTTCGGGCGATGGTCATGACCACCCCGATGCCGATCAGCGCGGCGAATCCGAGGACCTGGACGAGAGCCCGCGTGGAGCGCGGACCGATCCCGTCGGCCAACGTTCCGGCGGCGATCCCGGCGATCAGCCCGCCGATGTGGGCGTTGTTGTCGATGATCGCGATCGAGAAGCCCAGGATCAGGTTGATCCCGATCAGCATGAGCGCCCACCGGAGCTGGAACGCGGCAGCCGGCGTGCCCCGGCGCCGGTAGTTGTACGCCACCCACGCCCCCAGCAGGCCGAAGATGGCCCCCGACGCCCCCACCGCCACGGCGTGCGGGTCGCTGAACGTGTAGGAAGCCACGCTCGCCAGGAGCCCGGCCACGAGGTAGATGAGGAGGAACCGGACCTTCCCGAACGCCTCCTCGATCAAGTACCCGAAGAGGTACAGGGCGTACATGTTGAAGGCGATGTGCACCAGGCCGGCGTGCAGGAACATCGCGGTGAACAGCCGCCAGTACTGTCCGTGCGCGATGGCCGGCGGGTACATGGCACCGAGGTTGAACAGCTTCAGCTCGGATGGGCCGGACGCCAGCGACCTGGCCCCGCCCACGGCCACCTCCACGACGAACATCGCCAGGTTGATCGCAAGCAGCGAGGTGGTCAGGGCCCCGGGCCGGCCCAGGACGAACTTGACCTGGACCCGGCGGCGGGGGAACGAGGCGCGGGCTTCGGCCACGCATTCGGGACACTGGTAGCCCACCGCCGCCGGGCGCATGCATTCCGGACAGATGGGCCGCCCGCACCTCGTGCAGTGGACCCCGGTGGTCTCGCGGGGGTGGCGGTAGCAGGTCTCGAGGATGATCCCCGACGTGCGCTCGGCCGGGCCGTCCGGCCCCGCCTCGTCGCGCGGGGGGACGGTCCCGCCGGCGTCGTCCATGGCTTCGATGGTATCGCCTTGCTCCCGATAGCGGGCTGGAACAGAATCACCGCGAGGGGAGAGGAGGGGAAGATGGCGGAGATCGTCACCATCGAGGGGCAGGAGTTCAAGAAACGCAGCCCATGGGGAGCGTGGGGGCTGGGGCTGATCACGATCGGGATCTACGGGATCGTGTGGTACTACAAGATCAACGACGAGGCGCGGCGGTACCTGCGCGACGACACGATCAAGCCGGTGCTGTCGGTGCTCGCCATCATCCCGGGTGTCATCCTGCTCGTGCCCCCGTTCGTCTCGTACTTCCGGACGGGAGCCCGGATCGTTCGGATGGAGGAGAACGCGGGGATCCAGAAGACGGTCGAACCGGTCCTGGGGCTCATCGCCGCGCTGGTCTACTCGCTGCACATCGTGTACTACCAGAGCCACCTGAACAAGATCTGGGAGCGGTACCAGGCGGGGACGCCGGCCATGCCGTCCGCATCGACGCCCCCTGCGGTTCCTCCGCCGCCCCCGGCCCCCGAGATGCCGCCCGCGGAGCAGCCGGGTGACGCCGGGACCGAATAGATCCGCGTAGCCGCACGCCGCGGGCTCAGCTCCGTACTCAGGTACCCTCAAGGGGTGAAGGTCGGAGCGGGTCTCTCCACGCTCTCGGATCCCCGGGAAGCGGCCATCGAGGCGACGGCGACCGCGTGCGGGGGGCTCGATGGCGAGCGGCCGGATCTGGCGCTGGTGTTCGCGTCGCCGCATCACGCCGCGGAGGCTCGGGCCGTGCTCGACGCGGTCCACGAGCGGGCCAACCCGCGAGGAGTCATCGGGTGCGTGGCGGAGGCCGTGGTGGGCGGGGCGCGGGAGGTCGAACGCGAACCGGCGCTCTCGGTGTGGCTGGGCGCCCTCCCCGGCGGAGCCGAGACCTTTCACATGGAGTTCCTGCCGACGGACGGCGGCGGCGCCTTCGCCGGCTGGGTGGTCGACGCCCGCGGACAGCCGGACGGCACCGTGCTGTTGGTGTGCGATCCGTTCACCTTCCCGGCGGACCTGTTCCTCCAGCATCTCAACGAACGCATCCCGGGCACGCCCGTCGTCGGGGGCATGGCGAGCGGAGGGATCGAGCCGGGACAGACGGTGCTGTTCCACGACCGGGAGGTGCTCCGCTCGGGTGCGGTCGGCGCCAGGCTTCCCGGAGCCGTCTCGGTGCAGACCCTCGTGTCGCAGGGTTGCCGGCCCATCGGGCAGTCCCTGGTTGTGACCAGGGCCGAGGACAACGTGCTGTTCGAGCTGGGGGGCCGGCCGCCGCTCGAACGGCTGAAGGAGACGGTGAACGCGCTGGCCTCACCGGACCGCGACCTCCTGTCGCGTGGCCTGCACCTCGGGCGGGTGATCGACGAATACAAGACCGAATACGGCACGGGCGACTTCCTGATCCGGGGGGTGGTGGGCGCGGACCCGGACTCGGGGGCCATCGCCGTCGGCGACCACCTGGAGGTCGGGCAGACCGTACAGTTCCACGTCCGCGACGCGGCCACCGCCGACGAGGAGCTCAGGACCCTCCTCGAGGACTCGGCGTCGGCCCGCTCCGGTTCTGCCGCGGGGGCCCTCCTGTTCACCTGCAACGGCCGGGGGAGCCGGCTGTTCACCACGCCGGACCACGACGCCCGGATGGTCTCGTCCTATCTGGAGGGTGCCCCGGTGGCCGGGTTCTTCTGCGCCGGCGAGCTGGGACCGGTGGGAGGCAAGAACTTCCTCCACGGGTTCACCGCCAGCGTGGTGGTCTTCGTCGACCGGGCTACCTCGACTGCCAACCGCTGACCCGAACCAGGTCGACGGCCACCACCGGGCCCTCGGGCGGGGCGGTCCGGTACTGACCGTACTTCTCGCCCAGGAGCGCCAGCGCCCGGTCGCGTTCGCCAGCGCCTTCGACCAGGATCCTCGCCGTGCCCGCGGCCCGAACCCACCACAGTGCGTCCCAGTCCTCCTCGTAGTGGTCGACCACCAGCGCCACGTTCGGGTTCGCGTCGATGTTGTCCAGGCGCTTCAGCCGGGTGGAGCGCTTGAGCTTGCGGTCCACCGCCCAGTAGAGCGTGCGGCCGTCGAGGGCGAACGTGAAGGGGACCACGTGAGGCACGCCCTGGCGGTCCACGGTGGCCAGGCGGCCCACCCGCGCTTGGCCCAGCCGGCGCAGCGCTTCGGCTTCCTCCACCGCTACTTCGGCCCCTTCGGCTCGAGCACCCCTTCCAGCCGGAGCAGCGCCTCCTTGCGGTCCAGCCCTCCCGTGTAGCCGCCCAGGCCTCCGCCGGTGCGAAGGACCCGGTGGCAGGGGACCACGATGGGTACGGGGTTGGAGCCCAGGGCGTTTCCAGCGGCCCGGACGGCGGCCGGGTTGCCGGCCCTGGTGGCCACCTCCCGGTACGTGCTCACCTTGCCGAAGGGGATCCGGGCCGTGGCCCGAAGCACGTCCCGGGTGAACCCTCGAACCAGCGACAGGTCGACCCTCGTCTCGAACCGGCGCAGCCGTCCCTCGAAGTACCGGTCGAGCTCCCGCCTGACCGGATCGGTGGCCCGCGAGGACTCCAGCACCCGAGGCGACACCCTCGCTGCCAGGTCAACCAGGACCCGATCGGCCTCCTCGTTCGGATAGGCCAGCCGGGCCAGCCCTCGCGCCGTCACCGCCACGGTCAGCGGACCGAACGGTGACTCCACCGTGGCATAGGCCACGTCGACCTCGCCCGCATCCCACGCCGCCTCGCCGAACCGCCTGGCCGCGGCCCGAGAGAGTCCCTCCAGGCCCATCTCGACGGCCCGCCACTCCTGCACGTCGAGCTCGGCCTCCGTCGCGGCCGGCTCCTTCGTCTTCACCTTCGACCTCATCGCTCCGTCACCTCGATTCGCAGCCTCTTGAGCGCCTGATACACGTTCGCCCTGGCCGCCTCCACCGAACCTCCCATGGCGGCCGCCATCTCCGCATACGTCTGGTCCAGCACCACCCGGTGGACCAGCGCCACCCGCTGGCGCGGGGGGAGGTTCCGGACGGCGTCCCACACCGGATCGAACGGAACGAGGGGATCCTCCCCGGCGCCGGCGACCTCGGGCACCTCGTCGACCGGGACCGGACGGCGCGACCTGGCCCGTCCGGCGTCGATCGCCTTCCTGGTGGCGATGGCCAGGACCCACCCCCGGAGGTTGTCCCCGTGCCGCAGGCGCGGGTACGCCTTCAACGCCGAGAGGAACGTCTCCTGGAAGCAGTCGTCGGCCTCCTGCGGCCCCGCGGCGGCCAGGAGGAACCGGTACACCACGGCCCGGTGCTCCTCCAGGAAGCTCTGGAACGGGGGGATCCCCCCCTCGGTCCTGCCCATCCCCTACAGAACGGCGGGGGAGCGGTGGGCGTGAAAGGCGGCGATCACACCGGGGGCCACGGATACGGGCGCCGCCCGAGGGGATGGGGGAACCGTCCCGACCGGGCCAGGGCGTCGGCTCGAGCCGCCGTGGCATCGACCTCGGCCTCGGTGAGGAAGGCCCGAAGCTCGCCCCGGATGGCCCCCGTTCTGAGCTCCTCGGCCACCCTGCACACGTCGGCCAGCAGCGCTGGCGGGACCGGCTCGCCGGCGAAGTCCCAGATCACCGTGCGGATCTTCGGCTCGGAAGAGAAGCACACGCCGTGATCGATCACCCAGATCCGTCCTCGGGGACCGAGGAGGCAGTGCCCGCCCTTGCGGTCGGCGTTGTTGGCGATCACGTCGAAGGCGGCGACGGCCCGGAACTCATCCGGGTGCCGGTCGCGGAGGGTGAAGAAGTGGTGTTCGAAGTCGGCTTCGATGAAGACCTGAATCGCCCCGGGGCCGTGCGGTCCGTCGCGAAAGATCGTGGGCGGCACCGATGGCCACCCGAGCGCCGCCGACAGGAGGTACGCGGCGACCTCACGACCGGACAGCGAGCCCGGGGGGAAGTCCCACAGTGGAGCCTCTCCCGCCCGTGGCTTGTACACGGCCAGGAGCGAGCTGCGGTCGTCGCGAACCCGCGCCAGAAACGTGGAGTTCGAGGCGTCGGGCATGAGGCCGAGGACCTCCATATCGCCCGTGGCCAGCAGCGCCAGCGCCTCGGCCGGGGGTGTGGCCGCGCCCGAGAGGGCTATTCGCCCGTCTTCCGGTGCCCGTTCAGCGCGGGGCACTGGTGTCCTTCCGGTTCGATGGGGTTGTGGCAGAGCTGGCAGAGCGGCCGACCCTGAGCGCAGACGGAGGCCCCGTGGCGGGCCAGGGACAGCATCTGCTCCCGGGTGGCCCAGAACCGCACCCGTCCCGGTTCCCGGGCCGGCTCCCCGAGCTCGCGCAGCTCTTCGAGCTCCTCCAGCTCTTGGAGCTCCTCGAGCTCTTGCAGCCCTTCCAGGTCCTCGCTCCAGCCGGCGTCCTCCGAGCCGCCGTTCGGCTCGCCCTCGGGGCCGGGCAGCTCGGTCGTTTCGAGCTCCACCCCGAGCTCCTCGAGGATCTCTCCCTCGTCCGACTCGTCTTCGGCTTCCTCCTCGGGGAGCAGCTCCTCGGCCTCCAGGAGGATGAGGTCGCGATCCTCCTCGTATCCGATCGAGAGCCGGCCCGCCCGCCACTCCGGCATCACCGGCTCCTCGAGGCCCATGGCCTCCTCCCCGGGGCCCTCGCCGGTCGTCTTGCCGAGCCGGGACAGGATCTCAACGACCGAGGCCGCCAGCAGCTGCACCTGCTGCTTCTCCACCAGGAGGCTCACCACGCGGTCGGCCTTGCGGCCCTGAAGGTAGAACACCCGCTGTCCGGGAGGTCCGACCGCATCGGCGGTGATCCGGTCGACCGGGTCGAGATCGATCAGCACCTATCTATCGTAGTCGGCGACCGTCCCGCGACGGCCTCGTGGTCTGACGCCCGGCGGGTCGCTTGGCCGCCAGTTCTTCCATCGAACCGGTGTCGTTCACCCGGATGATCCGAGGGATCCGGTCGCCGAGGGAGAGCGCGGACACCGACGCGGGGCTCACGGTGAGCCGCTGGTACAGGTCGATGTGGACCCCCGCGTAGTGCGCAAGCGTGAGCCGGATGACGTCGGCGTGGGCCACGACCGCTACGGCCTTCTTGGCGTGACGCGCGGTGATCTCCTCGAGGGCGGTCACGCACCTCCCCTGGACCTCCGCGAGCGTCTCGCCGTCGGGGAACCTGATCGAGGAAGGAGCCTGCTGGAGCCGCTTCCACAGCGTCGTCCGATACAGCTGGGGGAGGGGCCGGCCGGTCCACCGGCCGTAGTCGACCTCCATGAGTTCGGGAAGGAGACGAACCTCGAGCGAGCGGCCCTCGGCCACGATCTCCGCAGTCTCCACGCACCGCTCCAGGGGGCTCGAGTAGAGGGCGGCGAGCGGGATCGGGGACAGCCGGTCCGCCAGAAGCTCGGCCTGCGCTCGACCCGATTCGGACAGATGGAGGCCGGGCTCCTGGCCCGAGAGCCGCCTGCCGGTGGCGTCGGTGAGGGCGTGCCGAACGAGCAGCAGGAGAGCCATCGGGGAAGGATAGCCCGCGCCGGCGATGCCAACGCCTTGGGTTTGCCCCACTGGCCCGGGATTTGCCCACCGCCGGGAGTGGGTATCGAATCAACCGCCGTCAACGATCGAAAGGAGGCCCGTATGTGCCTGACGTGTGGCTGCGGCGAGCCGAACGCCGATCACGGCGATCCCGCGCACATCACCTACGACGACCTGAAGAAGGCCGCCGACGCGGCCGAGATCTCGATCGACGAGGCCGTCAAGAACTTCGACCAGACGGTCCAGAAGGCCCAGGCTTGACGGACGCGGTGCGGGGCCTCAGCTGGGCGAGAGAAGCTGAGGCCCCACGCCGATGATCCGCCTCCGGCATCGCGCCTCCAGCGGTGAGGAGCGGCCCTGGACGCTCCGAGAGGTGGTCCAGGGCCATCCCCTCGGCCATCCCAGCCACCCGATGTTCGTCCACTTCCCCGTGGCCTACTACATCGCCGTGCTGGCCTTCGACCTCCTGACGCGGCTGCATCCCGACGCCGGGCTGGTGTTCGCGGGCACCCTGCTTGTCCTCGGGGCCTTCATGGGCAGCGCCTTCGCCGTGACCACCGGGCTGGTCGACTGGTTCCAGATGGTCGCCGGGTCGAAGAAGCGCCGGAAGGCGACGCAACACATGCTCCTCCAGCTCTCGACGTTCGCGCTGTTCGTGGTGGCGCTGGCGATGCGATGGGGGAGTCGCCGCGCTCCTCGGGCCGCCTGGTCCTGGATCGCCGTCGAGGCCCTGGGGGTTGCCGTGCTCGTAGTCGGCCAGTACCTCGGGGGCATCCTGGTCTACGAGATGGCCATGAGGGTCCGAACCAGCAGGGCCTGATCCGAACCGGCAGGGCCCGGCCGCATGTGTGGTGCTTCTGTTCCAGGCGGCGACAAGCCGGGGCCCGGCCGGTAGCATGCTCTCCTTCGCGCCCGCGGTCGGCTCCACTCCGGGGTCGGCTCGAGGCGCACGGCGAGGGGGGCGGCCACGAGCTCGTTCCAGGCGATCATCCTGGGCATCGTCCAGGGGCTTACCGAGTTCGCCCCGGTCTCCAGCTCGGGCCACCTCATCCTGGTGCCGTGGCTGTTCCACTGGAGCATCCTCACGAACGAGCAGCTGAACAAGACGTTCGACGTGGCCCTGCATTTGGGGACCTTCGTCGGAGCCGTCGTGTACTTCTGGCGCGATATCTGGCGATATCTGGTCTCCTGGATCCGTTCCATCCGCAGGCGCCGGGTCGAGACCGTCGACGAACGGCTCGCCTGGTACCTGGTCATCGGGACCATCCCCGGCGCGTTGGCCGGGGCCCTCTTCGAAGACGTCATCGAGAGGAAGCTCGGCCAGCCATGGCTCATCGCGGTGATGCTGGCCGTGTTCGGTGTGGTCCTGTACCTGGTGGACCGTTCGGCTCGCCAGACCCGAACGTTCCGCGACCTGAGACTGAGGGACGCACTCGTCATCGGCATCGCCCAGGCCGTGGCGCTCCAACCGGGCGTGTCGAGGTCCGGCGTGACGATCACTGCCGCGCGGGGGCTCCGCCTCAAACGGGACCGGGCGGCGCGGTTCTCGTTCCTCCTCTCCATCCCGATCATCGGCGGAGCCGGGGCGTTCAAGGGGGCGAAGATCCTGCTCGGCAAGGAGACCATCCCGCATGGCTTCGCCGGCCCCTTCGCCTGGGGGATCATCGCCTCCGCGATCAGCGGCTTCGTGGTCATCTGGGCGTTGCTCGCCTACTTGCGCAAGCGCGACTTCGCCCCGTTCGTGGTCTACCGGCTGGCCGCGGCGGCGTTCGTGCTCGGCATCATCGCCGCCGGCGTCCGCCCTGCCTCGGTTTGACGCCCCGGGCCACCCCGGGAGATGGACGGCCCCCCGGGGGCGTGTGTCAGAATGCCGCGCCATCTGCCAACTGATCGGGCCGGCTTCCCCAGCTTGGGCTTGACCGAGGAGCGCGAGATGAGGTTCAGGATCATCCCCAGGGAGGAAGGCTTCCACGACCTGTTCGAGAAGGCCGCCGCGAACCTGGCCGAGACCGCCCGCCTCCTGCTGAAGCTCATGGTCGACTTCCACGATCCGGCCGCCGCGCACGCCGAGATCCGCCAGCGCGAGCACGAGGGTGACGAGATCACCCACCAGATCATGCGGGCGCTCAACACCACGTTCGTCACGCCGTTCGACCGCGAGGACATCCATCGGCTGGCCTCGGGCCTGGACGACATACTCGACGGGGTGGAGGCGGTGGCCGACCTGCTCGTTCTGCACCGGATCGAACAACCCCTGCCCGAGATGCGCCAGCAGGCCGACATCCTGTCTCGAGCCGCCGACCAGTGCTACCAGGCCATGGCGGGGCTTCGAAGCTTTTCCGGGCTGGATCAGTACTGGGTCGAGATCAATCGCCTGGAGAACGAAGGGGACCGGGTCTACCGGCAGACCGTGGCCCGGCTGTTCTCCGGCGACTACAAGGCCATGGACGTTCTCAAGTGGAAGGACCTGGTCGACCAGATGGAGGCTGCCATCGACGGTTGTGAGGACGTGGCCAACACGCTGGAGTCCATCGTCTTGAAGCACGCCTAGCCGGTGGTCACGACCGGCCTGGTCCTGGTCATCCTGGTTGCCCTGTCGTTCGACTTCTTCAACGGCTTCCACGACGCGGCGAACTCGATCGCCACCGTCGTCAGCACCCGGGTCCTCTCGCCGAGCCTCGCCGTCGTCTGGGCGGCCGTCTTCAACTTCGTCGCGTTCCTGGTGTTCAAGACGAAGGTCGCCTCGACCATCGCCAAGGACGTGGTGAAGCCGGAGGTGTTCACCCTCGGCGTGGTGTTCGCCGGGCTCATCGGTGCCATCGCGTGGGACATCATCACGTGGTACTTCGGGCTTCCCACGTCCTCGTCGCATGCCCTGATCGGCGGCATGGCGGGAGCCGCGGTTTCCAAGGCCGGGTGGCACTCGCTCATCGCCGAGGGCTTCCGCAAGATCGCCGTGTTCATCGTGCTCTCGCCCATCATCGGGCTGCTGCTCTCGTTCACGATCCTGGTCGGCGTGGAGTGGGCCTTCCACCGCTACCGGAAGGTGACCCGGCTGAACAAGGCGTTTCGCCGGACCCAGCTCGTGTCGGCGGCGGCGTTCAGCCTCGGCCACGGGGCGAACGACGCCCAGAAGACCATGGGCGTGATCCTGGCTGTCCTGATCGCGACGAAAGTGGTTCCGACCACCTCGGACGTGCCTTTGTGGGTGGTGCTCTCGGCCCACGCCGCGATCGCGCTGGGGACGCTGTCCGGCGGGTGGCGGATCGTCCACACGATGGGCTCGAGGATCACCAAGCTCCAGCCGGTCAGCGGGGCCAGCGCCGAAGCTGCAGCCGCGGCCACGCTTTTCTTCACTGCGGCGCACGGGATCCCCGTGTCCACCACTCACACGATCACCGGCGCCATCGTGGGGGTCGGGTCGAGCCAACGGCTCTCCGCCGTACGGTGGGGCGTGGCCCGCCGGGTGGTGTGGGCGTGGATCCTGACCATCCCGGGCGCGTTCGCCGTGGCCTGGCTCGCGTACGCGCCGTTTCGCCTGTAGGAGGATCGGATGCCGAGGACGGTTGGACGACGGGCGCTGTTCTTCGCCGCGTTGGCGCTCCTCTCGCTGCTGCTGTACTACCCGACGCCGTCGGACTTCCGCTGGGTCTGCCTGTTCAGCGCGTCGCTCGGCGGTTTTTGGGCCGTGGCCCTGGCCCTCGAGGACCTCACGGGTCCGAGCGCTCCGCCGCGGCAACGACCCGTTCAGCCCACCGCGGAGTCGGAGAGCCCGTTCGCGCCGCCGCCTCCCCCGGGCGGGGGGGCGTCCTCGTGAGACCCTCCTGAGTTCCCCCCTGGGTGCGGGCCCGCCGGGCGGTGCCATAGTTGACTGGCTGTGGGAGCCAACCGCGAGGAGCGCCCGGGCAGGTACGCCACCCAAGCCCGGACCTACGACCTGACCAGGTCCGCCAGCCCGACCGTTGTCCGGCTGGTGTCGAAATACCTCGGGCCGGCGAACGGGCGGCGGCTCCTCGAGATCGCCGCCGGGACCGCCAACTACGGCCGGGTCATGCAGGCCCGGGGGTTCGACCTGCTCGTCCTGGACGCGGAGTTCGAGATGGTGTCGCGCTCGGTGGGGAAGATCGGGCGGGGCCGGCAGATCGTCGCCGATGCCATGGCCCTGCCTCTCCGCGCCCGGTCCGTCGACTGCGCCATGCTGGTCGCCGCCATCCACCTCATGCCCGATCCGGACCGGGCGATGTCGCAGGCCCGTCGGGTGATCCGGGACGGCCCGTTCGTGCTCCAGGCGTTCACCGAGGAGAACATGGCCCCGATCTTCGTTCTGGAGTACTTCCCAGGGTCGGAGCTGCTGAACGACTTCCATCCACCGGCGGCGGAGTTCGCCCGGCGCCTCGAAGCCGCGGGGTTCTCTCGGATTGAGCACGAGAAGTTCGTGTATCTGGACACGGCGGACGGGACGCTGCCGGCGCTGCACACCGACGCGCTCCGGCTGGCCGGACCCGCGTACCTGCGCAACAACTCGTGGTTCAACCGAATCCCGGAGGACGTTCGGGAGGCCGGGCTGGCCCGGCTGGCCGAGGACCTCCGGTCCGGCGCCCTCGAGGAGAAGGTGAAGGCCTCGTTCCAGGAGGCCGTGGTCACCGGGCACGGCATCGTCTTTGCAGCCTGGCCCTGACCCGCGGGTATAGTCGGTGCAGCGGACCGAGGAGGGACGAGCCATGGCGCAGGATCTGGGACAGCCGCAGCAGCAGGTCGACGAGGACTTCATGCCCCTCCTGGGCATCGACCACGTCGAGTACTACGTGGGCAACGCCCGGCAGGCCGCCTACTACTATTCGAAGGCCTTCGGGTTCCACGTCACCGCGTACGCTGGGCCGGAGACGAAGGTCAGGGACCGGGCGTCCTGGGTCGTCGAACAGGGCGAGGCCCGCTATGTGTTCACCGGCTCCATGGGTCCCGAGGGCCCCATCGCCGACCACGTCCGGGAGCATGGCGACGGCGTGAAGGACGTGGCCTTCCGGGTGCCCGACGCCTCCGACGCGTTCGAGCAGGCCACGTCGCGGGGGGCGAAGGCGGTCCTCGAGCCCACCGTTCTCGAGGACGACCAGGGCAAGGTGGTCCACTCGGCCATCGCGGCGTACGGCGACACCGTGCATTCGTTCATCGAGCGCGAGAACTACTCGGGCGTGTTCCTCCCCGGCTACCGCGCCGAGGATCCCATCGCCGACGAAGGGCCGGAGGCCGGCATCAAGCTCATCGACCACGTGGTGTGCAACGTCGAGCTGGGCAAGATGAACGACTGGGCCCAGTTCTACGCGCAGATCATGGGCTTCAACCAGCTGGTGCACTTCCGCGACGACCAGATCTCATCCGAGTACTCCGCGCTCATGTCGAAGGTGATGTGGGACGGGGTGGGACGGGTGAAGCTGCCCATCAACGAACCGGCCCCCGGGAAGAAGAAGAGCCAGATCGACGAGTACATCCAGTTCTACCGGGGCCCGGGGGTGCAGCACATCGCGATGCTCACCGAGGACATCGTCTCGACGGTGGACGCGCTGCGAATGCGGGGGATGAAGTTCATCCGCGTGCCGGCGACGTACTACGAGGCGGCGCGGGAGAAGGTCGGGGAGATCAACGAGGAATGGGCCGACATCGAGCGGCTGAACATCCTGGCCGACCGGGACGAGGAGGGCTACCTCCTGCAGATCTTCACCAGGAACGTCCAGGACCGCCCGACGATGTTCTACGAGCTGATCGAACGCCGCGGCTCACGCGGCTTCGGCCTGGGCAACTTCAAGGAGCTGTTCCTGGCGATCGAACGGGAGCAGGAGGAGCGCGGCAACCTGTAACGGTTCGTTCGGGCCGCATCACCCTCGGATGGGTTGGGTCCAAGAAGCGTGATCGGACACCGCCTAGTTCACCTCCGCTTCAGCACGATCACGTCGGCTCGGTGCCCCGGCACCTCTGCCAGACTACGGTCGGCGGTGAGCAGCTGAGCTCCGAGTCGTTCCGCCAGGGCCAGGTACAGGGCGTCGTGGAAGGTGGTGTTCTGCCGGAGTTCGAAGGCCCGCATCAGGAAGGGGGTGTGCGGATGTCTGATGAGGGCAAGCATTCTGAGGCGGCTCATCGCGCGAACCGCCCGCCTCTGCGGAAGCGAGCCACGAAGAGCGAAGCGACGAAGGACTTGGCCCACCTCCGCGTCGAGGAGATGGGGCCCGTGCAGCGCGCCTCCCGCCGCGGAGATCTCGTCGGCGGCCTGCCGCCCCAGGTTCGGTGTGGCGAGCAGCAGTTCGACCGCGACCGACGCGTCGAGGACGATCACCCGATCAGGTGTCGCGTCCTGGCATCCCGTTCAGCACGCACCGCTGCAGCGGAGCCCTGGTCCTGAGGGACGGGTCCGTCCTCCTGGACATCCCTCCACCACTCATCGAATGAGGGCAGGCTGGCCACCCGCTCGATCTCCTTGAGGAGATACTCCGAGAGCGACATGCCCGCCCGGGCGGCCCTGGCCTTCATCTCGCGGTGGACCTGGTCAGGGACGTTTCGGATCTGGATCATCTTGCTCATGTCAGCCACATGTTTAGCATGTGAAGTACATGCAAGGGCCGCAGACCCGGACGAACGGCGCCCACGAGGTCTGGACCGAGAAGGAGGCCCGGCCCAGGCGGAAGTGGCACCGGGAGACGTTCGCCTGCGCGTTCAGCGGGCACGTGGTGCCGGCGGCCGGTGTGGCCCAGCTCAGGCCCGAGGACGCCGGCCTCGGGATCGACCTGCCCGACGGCCGTCGGCTGGCCCGGTGCGTGCGGTGCGACGCGTGGGTCCAGACCACGCGGCCGGCCAACCCCGAACGGCAACACCTCCCTCCCCTCGATCAGCTCGAGGTCCCGAAGCGTGGACGCCGGCTTCGCGACCTGCTGGTCCTCCGCCTGATCGCCATCGACCGGGGGATCCACTCGGTGATCTTCGGGATCATCGGCGCTGCGCTGATCCTCCTGGAGGTGAACCTCGGCTCGCTCGACCGCGGGGCCCGCGACCTGGTCGACCGGTTGACCGGTGCGGCCTCGGATACCGGACCGGCCGGGAGCCGCACCTTCCTGGTCCGGGAGCTCCAGAGCTTCCTTCACGTCCAGAAGCACGCGCTGCTGATCCTTGCCGTGACGGCGGTGGCCTATTGCGCAGTCGAAGGCGTGGAGGCGGTCGGCCTGTGGCTCGAGAAGCGGTGGGCCGAATACCTGACCGCCGTGGCGACGGCGGGGTTCCTGCCGTTCGAGATTCACGAGCTGCTCAAGAGGGTGACGTGGCTCCGGATCACCGCGCTGGTCGTCAACGTGGCGATCCTCGTGTGGCTGGTGTGGAAGAAACGACTGTTCGGTGTGCGAGGCGGCACCGCGAGCCTCGAAGACGACGAGGAGTTCGACCGTGCCGCGCTGTTCGGTCCGCCCGGGAGGGCGCCCTCCTCCGCGCGGTCCGGCGCTTGACCGAAGGAGGCGCGGCCGCCACCGTAAGGATGGGCAGCGATGCCGCCGGCCCACCGGGTTTGCCCCTGGCCGATGCGAACTTCGCGCCGTAATCCGGGCGCCGGAGCAGCCCGATCCTGGACGGCGGCCAGATGGTAACGAAGGCCCGGCCGATCACCTTGTCCAATGGGATGTCGCCGAGGGTCCCGCGGGAGTCGTTCGAATCGCCCCGGTTGTCGCCCATCACGAACAGCCTGCCGCGGGGCACCGTGTCCGTGAAGTCGGCCGTGCTGATGACCGGCCCGAGGTAGTGCTCGGACAGACGCTTCCCGTCGATGAACACGATCCCGTGGGTGACCTCGACGGTCTCGCCGGGGAGCCCGATCACCCGCTTGATGAAGTCCTTGTTCGGATCGCGCGAGATGCCCAGGCCGTCGGTGAGCCAGTGGACGACTGCGGACAACGGCGAACGATGCTGCACGATCGGATGGGGATCGGAGAACACGATGATGTCGCCTCGCCTCGGCGGGTGGATGTGGTACACGACCTTGTTCACCAGCACCCGGTCGCCCACGTCGAGCGTGTGCTCCATCGAGCCCGACGGGATGTAGAACGCCTGGATCAGGAAGGTCTTGATCAGCAGGGCCAGGATGAAGGCGAGCAGCAGGAGGCCTGGGAGCTCGCGGAAGAACCCCAGAACCGCCTTCATCGGGTCGCGGGTCCGGCCCCGGGCGGCCTCCTGCTCGCGTCCCGTCTCCGAGGGCGGACCAGGCTCCTTGTCCTCCCGGTCCCGTTCGGAGGGTTCCGGCGTCGGCCCCTCCATCACCACGGGGAGCTCTGGCCGAACATCTCGCCGAGCCTGGCGGCGAGCTGGAAGTCGCCGTCGATCTGGATCTTGCCCTCGAACCACGCCTTGGCCGGAGGGAGCTCCCGGGCCACCATCCTGGCGAAGGTCGGCACCGACGTCCGAATCACCACCGAGGGGTGAGGAGACCGGCCCGCCCCCGCTATGGCGACGCCGTTGTCGATCCGGATCACCCACCGCCTCAGCCCGCGACGGCCCCGCAGCTCGTACTGGATGTCCCCCCGGAACCCGCCCGCCCGGTCGGGCTGGAATGCCCGCTGCATGCCCTTGAAGATCGCCCGCAGCATGGGACCCGAGCTCACCCGCCGGTCGATCTGCTCGTCGCTCTTCCCCCGGACCAACAAGGCGAACGCGGCCTCCTGCCGGGCCCGGACTCCCTCTGCCATCCGGATGCGGGCTTGCCGCAGCGCTTCCATGGCCCCGTTCCTCTGCTCGTCACAGGGGGGAGCCGGCGCGGCGGACTTCGACCCAACCCAAGCCGGAGAGGGCTCACCGCCGGGCATGATCACGTAGCCGGGGCTGGCCTCCCTGGCCGGTTCGCGGCGGGCCAGGGCCCTCTCGGAGGCCTCCGCCAGGCGCTCCCGCTTCGCCGCCTCCCGCCCCTCCTCGCGGGAGGCGAACTCGCCCAGCACCTCCTTGGCGAACAGCTCGATCGACTCGCAGATGTGCTCGTGCCGGTTCCTGCCCGCCTGTGCCACGAAGATGACCTCGTCCACGCCCGCGGCCTCGTACCGTCCCAGCAGGTCTCGGACCTGTGCTGGGGTTCCGACCGCTCCCCTCAGCGACCCGAGCCCCTGTTGCAGGATGTTGACGCCGAGCTGCTCCGACCCCGTCTCGATGATCTCCCTGGTGAACCCGCGCTCCGAACGGTGCTCCGAGAATTCCTCCCACACGTTGGTCCGCCCCGGCCGGTGCTCCCCGAACACGTAGTAGTGGGCGAGCGAGTACCCGAAGAAGTGCGCGCCGTCGATCCCGCGACGGATCGCGGTCTCCTCGTCGGGGTGGAGCATGAACGGCAGGACCACGGCCACCTGCGGGTTGACGTCGAACCCCGCGGGCATGCATTCGTCCGAGGCGATCAGCGCGTAGTACTGGTCGACCCACTCCTTCGCCTGCTCCGGCTCGATGAAGGAGAACGAGAGCGCGCCCAGGCCCTTACGCGCGGCCAGCAGGATGGTGTCCCGGCGGCTGCACGCCACCCATAGCGGGGGATGCGGTTTCTGCTTCGGCTTGGGGACGACGTTGCGCGGAGGCATGTCCACGAACCGCCCGTGGTAGCCGGCGAACGGCTCCTCCACGAACATCCGGGTGATCGCGTCGACCCCCTCCTCCCACTGGGCGCGCTTGAGGTCCCGGTCAACACCGAACCCGCCCAGCTCGGCCTGCGACGAGGACTCGCCGGTCCCGAACTCCACCCGCCCGCCCGAGACGAGGTCGAGGGTGGCGATCCGCTCGGCCACCCGCGCCGGGTGGTTGAAGCCCGGCGGGATCTGGACGATCCCGTGCCCCAGCCGGATGGTGGAGGTGCGCTGCGACGCCGCGGCCAGGAAGACCTCCGGCGCGCTCGAGTGCGAGTACTCCTCCAGGAAGTGGTGCTCGACCTCCCACACCGAATGGAAGCCGAGACGGTCGGCCAGCTCGATCTGCTCGAGGGCGTCGGACAGCAACCGCTCCTCGTCGCCGTCGTGCCACGGCCGCGGCAGCTGGTGCTCGTAGAACAGCCCGAAGCGCATGATCGCTCCTCGCCCCCACCGACGTGCGGACGGGCCCGAGCTTACGACGAGGCTCGGCCGAACGCGACCGTCCGCCCACGCCCGCACGAACCGGGCATCTGCCTGCGGAGTTGAACGCCCGAAGCCCGTGGCGATAGCGTTGGGTCGATCTCGTCGAACGGCGCATCGACCGTCTGTTCGACACCTTCGGGGAGTGTTGTTCGATGGCCCGACGGAACACCTCGACCTTGGTCGCCCTGATCGCGCTGACCGCGTCGCTGGCCCTGACCGCCCGGGGAGCGATGGCCTCGCCGGCGTGTGTCCCAGGCTGGCACGTTGTCCCCAGCCCCTCGCCGGGCGATCTGGGCTCGCAGCTGAGCGGCGTGGCCGCGATCAGCTCGACCGACGCGTGGGCCGTCGGGGTGGCGGGCGGCTCACCCTCGCGGACGCTGATCGAACACTGGGACGGGGCCGAGTGGAGCGTCGTGCCGAGCGTGGATGTCGGCACCTTGAACAGCCTTTCCGGTGTCACCGCGCTGTCCTCTTCCGACGTGTGGGCGGTCGGCCAGACCTTCGTCACCGACTACGCGCCCCTGATCGAGCACTGGGACGGTTCCATGTGGTCCCTGGTCCCCAGCGACCCGACGGTACCCTCCGGCGGTCTGTCCGGCATCTCCGGGACCGGGCCGGCGGACATCTGGGCGGTGGGAGGCACCGGCACGTCGAGCCTGATCGAGCACTGGGACGGCCACGGCTGGTCCCGCGTCGATTCACCCACCGGCAAGAACACCGGGCTCCTGTCGGTGCAGGCCATCGCCCCGGACGACGCCTGGGCCGTGGGCAACGACATCCGGGGATTCGACGAGACCGCCCCCGTCATCGAGCACTGGGACGGCAGGGCCTGGTCGCGGGTCCGCAGCGCCCAGACCTCCCGCCCGAAGGTGCTCGAGGCGGTGTGGGCCGACTCTGCGAGCGACGCGTGGGCGGTGGGGTCGGTGGGCCCGGGTATCCAGACGCACGCCGAGCGGTGGGACGGATCGACGTGGACCACCACCTACACCCCGAGCCCGGGTTCCGACGCCGTGCTGCGGGGGGTCGGCGGGAGCTCGGCGGATGACGTGTGGGCGGTGGGGAACGTCCAGGGCGGGGCGATCGCCGAGCGCTGGAACGGACGGCGGTGGAAGGACTGGCCGATCGACGGCAACTACTGGCTGTCGGGGGTCGAGGTGGAGCCCACCGGCGATGCCTGGGCGGTTGGAGCGAACCTCGACAGCCTCCTGGAGACGCACGTGGTCCGGTTCATCGGCTGTTCGGCCTGATCCGCGCCGCTAGGCCAGGTTCGTGATGCCGCGCCAGGCGAACTGGACCAGCGTGTCGACGGCCGCCCGGCGGGTCTCCTCCGGACCGCCGGGGTCGCGCTGGGCCACCGTCTCCACCATCCCGATCAGCGCCAGGGCCACGGTCTCGGCGTGCTCCCGGTCGAGCCGGCCGCGGGACTCCCTCACGATGAGGTCGGCCACCTCGTTCAGGATCTGGTCGCGAACGCCGCCCACGCGATCGCGGAAATCGCGCTCGGTGCCCACGGTCTCCTGCATCAGCAGCTGGAAGCCCTCGGCGTGCTCGTCGACGAAGTCGAAGTAGGCCTGGAACGAGGCCCGGATGCGCTCGCGGTTGCCGATGGGGCTCGCCAGCGCCTCCTTCACCCGGTCCAGCAGATTGCTCAGGTCCGCGTCGAGGAGGGCGAGGTACAGGTCCTTCTTCGAGGTGAAGTGGTCGTACAGGATCGGCTTGGTCACGCCGGCTTCCTTCGCCACCGTGTCCATGGAGACCGAGTGGAACCCGGCCTTCCCGAACACCCGCCGGGCGACGGCCAAGAGCTGGGCCCGCCGTTCGGGGGCCCGCATCCGTCGCCGGGTCGAGGGTTGACTGCCTGCCATGCTCGGGTATATTACCGGGCGGTAACCTACCCATAGGTAAGTTTACGAAGATCCCGGCCGGTGGCTCCGGACGATTGTCCCCCCACCGGGGCGGAAGGGCCAGCACGGAGGGAACGGATATGGACTTTCAGCTCGCGGAGGAGCACCTCAGCATCAAGAAGTGGGTCCACGAGTTCGCCGAGAACGAGATCCGCCCGGTCGCCTCCGAGTACGACGAGACCGAAGAGTTCCCCTGGCCGGTGATCAACAAGGCCGCGGAGATCGGCCTGTACTCCATCGAGTTCTACATGGAGCAGGTGGCCGGCGACCCCACCGGCCTGGTCCTTCCGATCTGCCTGGAGGAGACGTGCTGGGGTTGCGCCGGCATCGCCCTCGGGATCTGGGGGACCGGCCTGCCGCTGTCGGCGCTGGCCTATTCGGGCACTCCCGAGCAGCTCGCGGAGTGGGCCCCGAAGATGTTCGGCACGCCCGACGATCCGAAGGTCGCGGCCCTATGCGTCACGGAACCGGACGCCGGGTCCGACGTCTCCGCCCTGCGGACCACGGCGAAGCGGGACGGAGACGAATGGGTGCTGAACGGCCAGAAGATCTTCGCCACGAACGGGGGCCCGGCGAGCGTGCGGATCGTGGTGGCCTCCGTCGATCCCGAGCTGGGGCACCGGGGGCAGGCCGCGTTCATCGTCGGTCCCGACACCCCGGGGATCAAGCCGGGGAAGAAGGAGAAGAAGCTCGGCATCCGGGCCTCCGATACGTCCGAGGTGCTGCTCGAGGACTGCCGCATCCCCCTGGAGAACGTGCTCGGTGGGATGGAGAAGCTCGAGGCCAAGCTTGACCGGGCCCGGGCCAAGGGCGCCCAGGCGGCCGGCCACTCCGCCGCCCTCAAGACCTTCGAGGTCACCAGGCCGTCGGTGGCGGCGCAGGCCGTCGGGATCGCCCGGGCGGCGTTCGAGTTCGCCCTTGGCTACGCCAAGGAGCGCAGGACGTTCGGCCGCCCGCTGATCGAGCACCAGGGTGTGGCCTTCAAGCTCGCCGACATGGCGATGGAGATCGACGCTGCGAGGCTGCTCACGTACCGGGCGGCCTGGCTCGCCCGCAACGGCCACTTCGAACACGCCGAGGGGTCGATGTCGAAGCTCAAGGCCGGGGAGACCGCGGTGTGGGTCACCGAGCAGGCCGTCCAGATCCTGGGCGGCTACGGGTACATCAAGGACTTCCCGGTGGAGAAGTGGTACCGGGACGCCAAGATCTACACGATCTTCGAGGGCACCTCGGAGATCCAGCGCATCGTGATCAGCCGGGCCCTGGCCCGGGACTGAAGAGTCTCCGAGACGGAACCGTCAGGGCCCCAGCCTGGCCTCCACACAGCAGACCCCGTCCACCTGGACCGGGGTGATCCCGGCCTCGGCGTCGGCGTTCGGGATCTGGATGCTCGCGCTCTGCTTGCGGGCGAAGGTGAACGCCGACAGGCTCTCCAGGAGCGACCCGTCGGCAGGGTTCCCCACGAGCGTTCGTGGCACCACGATCTCCCAGTAGTCGAACCCCGGACCGTGCTTCAAGGTGGCCGACACGGCGGTTCCGCCGTTCCCGGGGCCTCCGTAATCGACCACGTGCGGGTCGCAGGCCGAGACGGAGCACAGGTCGATCGAGGTCGCCGTGCCGGCGAAGGCCTGGGTGACCCCGCCGGGCAGCGCCTCGACCGCGGCGTAGTAGATGGGGTTCTCCAGCCCCTGCACGGGATCATCGACGGACTGCCCGATCCACCGGACCACGAAGTCGACGGCCCCCGCGCCGGTGGCGGTCAGGGCGTGGCCCAGGTCGGCCAGCGAGGAGGTCCCGAGGTCGATCACCACATTGGCCCCGGACGAGCGGACCCGAACCACCCTGATGTCGAGCTCCGGCACGTTGTCGGGACCGTAGACGGGGTCGAACAGCGCGTCGCCCGAGGGGTCCTTCATCGCGGTGCCGGTGGCGGGCGGCCCGGTCACCTTCGTTCCGAACATGCTGATGCCGCGGTTCTGCTTCACCAGCATGACGGCGGGGGCGCCCGGATGATCCAGTGTCTGGACCGGCGGAGGGGCGTCGGCCTGGAGGAGCTGGTTCGAGGTGTCGTTGTAGACGATCTCGAGCGCACCGGTCGCCGGGTCGACGCCGTCCTGGAAGAAGTCGGCCATGTTGCGGTTGCCCTGCACCGCGATGCAGCCCGTCCCCTCCAGGCAGATGGTGCCGTAGTGGTTCGGATGCCGGGTGACCTGGATCTGGTGCAGGGACGGAGCCGACGTGTCGGCGCCGGTGATCACGTTGGCGTAGACGAACCACGGCTGGTGGGCGTCGGTCTGGCTCGGATCGTCGGTGGCGTCGGCCGTGCCGTAGTACACGATGGCGATGCGACCGGCGGCGCCCGCCGTGATCCAGGGCATGACGTTCGCCGCGGCCGGCCCCGAGCTGATCTTCAGGGGCGTCGACCACTGGGTCCATCCGGTGGCCGCGGACGCGTGCGAGTACCAGATCTGCCAGTAGTCGGGGTCCTCGCTGGCCGAATGGCCGGAGGCTCTGGTCACCCACGTCACGTAGGCGTTCCGGGCCGAATCCATGGCGATCACGGGGAACAGGCCGCGGGCGTCGGTCTCCGCCGGAAGGGTGGCGATGGGGATCGTCTGCGACTTCGTGAGGGCGGGATCGCCGGGGTTCCCCGGGTCGCGCGAGTAGAGGATGAGGCCGATGTCAGAGAGGCCGGTGAGCCCGGCTGCCTCAAGCACGTCGCCGGTCTGTTGGTCGACGGCGATGTTCCCATCGAGCCCGATGGGGACGCTCTCGGTGGGTCCCGTGTAGTTCAGGCCGTCGGTCGAGTAGGCCGCCCCCTCGCCGGTGCCGGCCACCTCCAGGTAGATCAGGTAGTTCACGGGCAGCGGGCCCGTGTAGTTGGACGGACGGGCCGCCGGATCCCATGTGGCAAACCATTGCCGGTCGATGCCGTTGTTGTCCGGATCGCTGCTGGTGTAGACGCCCTGGCCCATGGTCTTGGTGGCGTCGTCCCACGTGGCCGTCTTCAGGGCCTCCAGCGCGGCCAGGTCCGCGTAGTAGACGGTGCCGGTGTTTCCCAGGCCGTGGTCGTCGATTGACAGCTCCGTGTCCCCGCCTCCCACGCACTGCGCCGCGGGGACCGGGCACGGGATCTGGCTGTCGGACTGGGCCGCGGTAGTGATCGGCGGGTTGTGGAGGGGCCGGAACGTGCGGCCGCCGTCCGCCGAGATGTTCCAGATGCTGCGCTGCGTGCCGGTGCCCCAGGGGCCACTGGCGTACACTCGGCCGTCGTCGGCGCTGATCCTCACGTCGGGCTCTCCGTACGCGTGCACCGGATCCACCACCGCGGGGCTGGAGAAGCCGATGCCGCTGGTGGCGAGGGCGTGCCGGGCGATAGCTCCGGCCCGGGGGGCCCCGGTCAGCCCCAGGGTGAGGATGGCCGCCGCGGCCGCGACCCCGGCCCGCCTGATACGTGGCTTCCCGTTCGACCGACCATCCACGACGTTCCCTCCTTCATGAGCGCAGGCGTCGATACGCGTGGTTCCCCGGACCGGAGGCCCAGTGGCCGGCACATGATGTACTAGTCCGAGATAACTAGTCAAACCGAGGGAAGTATCAAACACGAGCACGTACGTGCTCGATAACTAGTCAGGCCGGTTTCACACCGGGTCGAGCAGCAGAGGGTTCTCGCGGCCTGGTCTCAGGGGACCCTTTGACCTCGACGAGTCACCGTGCGCTGGTGAATCACCTCTGCATCCGGAGCCCAGCGAATGACCTGGCGCACGTCTTGCTCGCACTCAGCTGGGCTGCTGAAGCTGTTGACCGACTCGGCTACGGGGTCGTGCTCGTCCCGAAAGAGCACCCAGCGCCAGGGGAACAGGTCGTCGAGGGTCTTCCCCTTCCAGTAGACGTAGAAGAACGGGTCTTCGGCCATCGTCCTCACCTCCCGCACCCGATTGAAACACACGCGTCACGCTGGCCCGTTTGCCAAGCCAGGAGGTCAGTCCTTCGGGCCCGTTGGAGGGTTCCGCCTGCTACCGCGCCAGCCCTTCGACTCCCGCTCGAACTCGATCATCCGGGCGTAGTCCCGAACCGTCCACTTGAAGCGTGGGGACCAGTGCCGGTACTTCCGCGTGTACCGCTTTCGCATGGCGACCTCCTCGGCCCGGGCTCGTCCCGGATAGGAGGTGCCAGGAGGGATAGCGGCTCGTCACGGCTCCTGAGCCTACCCGAAAGGGGGCGAGGCTAGGTGCTGCGTGTCTCTCAGCCCCCGAATTTCCAGAGAATCTTTTTGATCTCAGTGGCCATATCCTGCAAGGTAGGGATGACGGCGGTTCCAACATCTTGGAACCCTACCGTCGGGGTGAACTGAGCGTGCATAGCCACCTCGTCGTAGCTGACATCCGCAGGCAAAGGAGAGCGAAGGATGAACGTTACGAGGTGTGCGTTCGCTTTCAGCGGTTCACGCGGAGTCCCCATAGGGACGGTGCTTTCAACGACGCCCGGCGATGTGCGATAGCTGCCCGGCCGCAGAATGGTGACGAGCACGGTCCGGTGTTTGTCGACGCGCAGAAGCGTTTTGAGCACCATGAGCGGGCCGGGGGGGATCGGCAGGTTGAGATAGAGCCGATTCCGGAAGAACCAGCTTTGCTGCCGACTCTTGTACGGCTGGAATGGCGAGAGCATCAAGAGGCGATGCTTGGAGACGCCCGGCAGCTCCCTCCGCCGCACATTCGCCAGGAAATCTTTTCGGGTCGTTGCGTAGAGGGGGAAGTAGATGGCTCGCAGCTGCTTCTCGTTGAGCTGTCGTTTGGAGGGCACCAACTCCCAGGCCAGATGATCAAGAGCGGCCCCGAAGTTGGTGAGCACGTCACCAATGAGCAGGCTCCATTCTCGCTTGATCGGCTTGACGTGGGTGGAGAAGAGTTCGAGCCGGTCTGGGTGCGTTTTGAGTTCGTACCTACGACCGAGGGCGGGCACACCATCGGGGCCACCGTTGGCCCACGAGGTTATGTCTCCTTCGAGTTCTTTCAGATGGTGTTCGGCCCGCCCCAGCTTCGCTCTACTGCTGGACAGGTCAAGGCGGTGACTCATGGCGCGTAGACTGGAGGCACGATGCCAAAGCGAAACGGGAAGCGGTCACTCGTCCGCGAGGGCGAGCCGAGCCAGCGCACGAAGCAAGGGCTCGAAATCCCCATCGTCAAGACCGAGGACTTCGACCGGCTGCTACGCAAGGCTGCTAGGAAGCGTCGGGCGAAGTAGTCGAGCTTCGACGGACTCGCCTGGCTTTCCACACGATAAGCCCACCGATGAGCAAGACAACGAGGCGCAACGCGATCGCCCACCAGGGCAAGGCTCGCACGAACGTCAGGACAACCAGCCCGGCTACGGACAGCCAGAAGGCGCCTTCCGCCCACGGGGGAATCGGCCGCAGCCTCATCTATGCCTTCGCGATCCGATGCAGGAACGCGTTGAACATCCCACCGGGCTCGTCCCGATGGTTGTACCGGAAGGCATACTCGTCCAAGTAGGACTGAAGATGCTTGGTCGAGACCGAGTGGTACGTCCCACGGATGCCACTCTTGAGCAGCGACCAGAAGCCCTCGATGGTGTTCACGTGGACATCCCCATCCACGTAGATCGCCTGCGAGTGGTTCACCCGCTGGTGCTCGTAGCCCTGGCCCTTGAGCGCGTTGTACGCGTTCCCCTCGTCCGTGTAGACGGTGGACGCGGGCAGCACCTTGGTCTTGATGTGCGGCAGCACGGACGAAGTGCTGGCCGCTGGGATCGCCTTCGCCACGACCTTGCCGGACTTCCCGTTAGCTCCGCGCTGGGCCATCCCGAACACCGGGGTCTTGGACGAGAACGCGGTGTCGTGGCCGCGCTTGGCAGCGTGCTTCCACTTGTTCGCCCCGCCGATGTAAGCCTCGTCGGCTTCGATGGTTCCATCGAGCATCGGGTCGCCTTGGTCGAGCAGCGACCGGATCTGCCGGAACATCCGAAGTGCCGTCGGGTAGGACACCCCGACCTCGCGCTCCAATTGCTTCGCGGAGATTCCGCACCGAGTGCTCGCCATCAAGAACATCCCGTAGAACCAGAGCTTGAGCGAGGTGGACGACCCCTCGAAGATGGTGCCCTTCATCGGGTACTCGTGCCGTCCGCAGAACTGGCACGCGTAGGCGGGGCGTTTGGCGAGCCGGTGGTGCTTCGTCACCTTCCCGCACTTGGGGCAGAAGATGCCGTCCGGGTAGAGCATCCCGACAAGCTCGTCCAAGCAGGCGGCGTCGTTCGGGAAGCGAGCCTCGAAGTCGAACACAGTGGTCGTCGCGTCCGAAGACTTCGCGTTCTTCGGCTGGTTCCGGTCTGTCTTGCCCATAGAGGTAGTATAAGCCGACGCAAGTACGTGTGTCAACTTGATACTTCCCCAAACCGAGCCAGGCAGCTACTGCGCCTCGCGGCCGTGGACGGTGGGCCTCGTGGGCTGGCCCTCCGCTCCGTCCTTCCCTCCGAGGATCTCCACGATGGACTCGATCACCTGCTCGGGGCTGTCGCAGATGCGGAAGAGCTCCAGATCCTTCGGGGCGACCGTCCCCTGGGCCAGAACCGGCGAGTGGAGCCAGTCGAGGAGGCCGGCCCAGTACGCCGACCCGTACAAGATGACCGGGAAGTGCTGGACCTTGCCGGTCTGGATCAGGGTGAGGGACTCGAACAGCTCGTCGAGGGTGCCGAACCCGCCCGGGAACACCACGAACCCCTCCGCGTACTTGACGAACATCGTCTTGCGCACGAAGAAGTAGTTGAAGTCGAGCAGCAGGTTCAGGTACGGGTTGGCCACCTGTTCGAACGGCAGCTCGATGTTGCACCCGATGGAGAAGCCGCCCCCTTCCTGACAGCCCCGGTTGGCGGCCTCCATGACCCCGGGGCCTCCCCCGGTGATGACGGCGAACCCGGCCTCGGCCAGCTGCCGCCCCACGGTCCGGGCCGTCTCGTACATCGGATCGTCCCGGCCGATCCTGGCCGAGCCGAACAGGCTGATGGCGGGCGGGATGGCCGCCAGCTGGGTGAAGCCGTCCACGAACTCGGACAGGATCCTGAGCGCTCGCCAGGGGTCGGTGCCGACGAAGGTGTTGTCGCGGCGTTCGAGCAGCGCCCGGTCGGCGTTCGCCTGCTCCCTGCGGCCCCTGCGAGCGGAGTGGGTCACGGGTGCATTATCTGCCGGAGCCCGAGCGCCCATCCGGCCGAAGGCTGCGGGTCACGCTCGCCACTCTGGCGCGGGCCCGGAACCCCAGGCCCTCGTACAGCCGCGCGGGCCCTCCTCGTTCCGCCGTCAGCAGGTGGACGACGCCGTCCCCGTTCGCCAGGCTCTCCCGCACCGCGCGCCCGGTGGTGGCCGAGGCCACCCCTCGCCGCCGGAACCGGGGGAGGGTAACCACGTTGTCCACGTAGCCCACCCCGGCCAGGGAGATCAACGAGGCGAACCCGGCCAGCTCGCCCTCCGCGTACCCGGCGAAGATCTGGAGGCCGGCCGGGACCAGGACATCACGGTCCCGGCGCACCAGGGCGCGGATCATGGTGTCGTCCATGGACCCGCCGAACTCGCTCCGGGACGAGGTGTAGATGTTCCAGAACCGCGCCCCCGGGCGGCGGAGGTGGCGGACCCGCACCACAGGACCGCTGGATTCCGGCAGGCGAGCGGCATCGCCCTCGAACACCATGACGGAGTCGACCCCGGAATGGTCGGCCTCCGCCATCATCGCTCGGAGGACTGGGCAACGGGCCGGCGGGTCCCAGAACTCGACGTGCTCGTACAGGGCTCGAGCCCGGTGAAGGACGGGCAGGAGCGAGCCGCGGATGTCGTCGGGGGTGAGGGTCCGGTGATCGGAGAAGACCGCGGCGTGGTTCGACTCCCACACCGCCGGGAACCGGGGATCGGCCACCACGACGCCCCAGGGCGTGGGATCGCACACCGGGTTGAGGGCTCCCCACGCGGACCAGAAGGAACGGAGTGGCTCGAGCAGAGTCATGCGGTCACCCGTGGCAGCGTACAGGCGCGCCGGGGCGGGGTACGCTCTGTCGATGGACGACCTGACGATCCGCGACCACCTCGAACGCATGATGCCGGCTGGTGGTCGGGGCAGGCAGGTGCTCGGGTGGGGGGTGGTGGCGTGGAGCGCGATCGGCGCCGTCATCCTCCTCGGCGTGCTGTTCCGGGTGATCGATCGGATGGCCCCGATCTTCCCGTACCTCGTGGTGGCCTCCATGGTCGTGTT
This sequence comes from Actinomycetota bacterium, assembly GCA_036395815.1. Taxonomy (GTDB): domain Bacteria; phylum Actinomycetota; class UBA4738; order UBA4738; family UBA4738; genus DASWCX01. The sequence goes on from DASWCX010000229.1 coordinate 29,209, forward strand.
CGTCCTCAACCCCGCGGTGAATCGCCTGACCGGCCGGGGGGTGCCCCGCCGGCTGGCCGCCACCCTGGTGTTCGCCGCTGCGGCGGCGGTCGCCGCGGGGCTCCTCTACCTCACCGTCCCCGCGGTGATCCACCAGGCCCAGTCGCTGGCCCGGCAGTCCGGAGGGCTGGTCCGAAAGGGGGGCGGGCTGTTCGACGGCCTGGCTCGCTCCTCCAACCCGGTCCTGCGCGAGGCGGGGAAGAGCATCAAGGGATGGCTCCAGACGCATGCCGGGAGCGCTCCCCGAGCGCTGAACACGCTGACCGACGCGGGGCTCCAGCTCGCTCAGGCCGGGGTGATCCTGATCATCGGAGGGTTCCTGGGCTACCTGTTGTTGCTCTCGCTCTCCGATACCCGGAGGGGTGCGCTGGCCCTGATGCCACCGGCCAGCAGGGACAAGATCGAGCCGGTGCTGGGCGAGATCCGCCGGATCGTGGGGGGCTACGTCAGGGCCCGGCTGATCGTCTCGGCCGTGGTCGGGGTCCTGGCCACCATCGGGCTGTGGGCCGTCCACATGCCATTCTGGTTGCTGCTCGGGCTGGTGGTGGGCGTGGCGAACCTGATCCCGATGCTGGGCTCGTGGATCGGCGGAATCCCCGTGGCGCTGGTCGCCCTGGTGACGAAGCCGCCCTCCTTCCTCCTGGTGGTGATGGCGGTGATCGTGGCGTCCCACATGGTCGACGGGTTCGTCCTGTCGCCGATCATCCTGAAGGGGACCACGAACCTGCATCCCGTCGTGATCCTGCTGGCGGTGCTCCTGGGGGCGGACCTGCTCGGGTTCTGGGGGATCCTGGCGGCGATCCCCGTGGCCGGCGTGGTGAACTTCCTCCTGCGCCAGTGGGTGGTGCCGAGGCTGTCGGGCCAGACTCCCCCCGAGGGGGCGGTGCCCATGGGCGAGCCGGCAACCGGAGTGCCGGGCTAGATGTGCCGCGCGCTCAAGGTACTGTGCGCCGCGGGGGATCGCGACCAGCTGAGAGAGCTGAAGCGAGCCGCGGTCGGCGTGGCCTGGGAGCTGGTGGGCGGGGCCGCCTCGCTCGATGAGCTGCCGGACCAGCTGGCGTCGTGGCGCCCGGACGTCGTGGTGCTCGACGCCTCGCTGGGGCCCGGCGCGCTGCGCGCGGTCCGCGGGACGGGACGTTCGATCCGGGTGGTCTCGGTCGGGGAGCTGCCCGGCTCCGATGCCGTGGCTGGGTCCCTCCACGAGGTCAGGGGTGCCATCCTCGGGGTCCCCAAGCCCGGCGGTCCGGTCCGGGCCTAGGCGGTCACGCCCACCGGAAGCAGTTCGGCCACGCGCTCGGGCCCTGGGCCGCCAGGACGCGCTCGGCCACCGCGATCTGCTGGCCCGCCGAATAGGGGAATGGCCCGGTCCCGTCGAAGGGACCCCCGCCGTAGGCATACCACGTGCCCGGGGAGAACTGGAGCCCGCCCCAGAAACCGTTCCCCGAGTTGATGGCCCACACCCCGCCCGATTCGCACGCCGCGATGGCGTACCAGTTGGCGCCGGAGTGGCTGACCACGG
>DASWCX010000230.1:0-8959 GCA_036395815.1 Actinomycetota bacterium
GGGGTGTCGAATCGCCGAACCACGGCGCCCTGTTCGAACAGCGGCTCGGTGAGCTCGCCGCGCTCGGGAGGCTCGGTCAGGAGGAGGTTGTTCCAGCGCATGCGATCGGATCACCGGGATGATAGAACATACGTTCGATCCGGCGCAACCGGGTATCATGGCCCGCCGTGGAGATCCGGGCGACGCTGCGGCAGGCTCCGGACGGACGCTGGGAGGCCAGGACCCAGGACGGGGGGCCGGTGGTCTCGGGCAGCAGCAAGGAGGAATGTCTCGCCGACCTGCGGCGGCGGCTCGGCCGGCGGGGAACCGGATCCACCCTCGTGGTCGAGGTGCTCTCCCAGGTCGTTGGCGTTGCCGAAGCCGCGGCCCTGATGGGCTGGGACAAGCGACGGGTGATCACCTATCTCGACCGCGGGCGGTTCCCCCAGCCGGTCCAGGCCCTCGCCTCTGGACGGGTGTGGCTGCGCGACGACGTGGAGGCCTTCGCCCATTCATGGCACGCCCGTCAGCGCGATCGTCGAGCGGGTGGCGCGCGTCGATGAGCGTTCGGCTCCTGCTGGTTCGCCACGGGCACGTCGACTTCTCCAGCCGTGACTTCACCGACTCGCCCAGGGGGCGCCAGTACGACCCGCCCCTCAGCGATCGAGGGAACGAGCAGGCTCGCCGTCTGGCCGATCGGCTCTCGCTGATGGATCAACCAGCCGCCATCGCCTCGTCGCCGTTCCGTCGATGCCTGGAGACCATCGCCCCCTACCTCGAGGCCTCCGGCCTCCGGGCCGAGCCGGTCGCCGACCTCGGGGAGGTGTTCATCGGCGACTGGGAGGGGATGGGGTTCGAGGAGATCATCTCCGGCGACGAGGAGCTGGCCCGTCGGTTCCGGGAGCAGGACCCGATGTTCGCCCTCGCCCCGGGGGGCGAGTCGGGCCGGCAGCTCCGGGCACGAGTCGTCCCAGCGGTGGATCGACTGCTGGAGCGAGTGGGGGAGGGGATCGTCGTGGTGGTGGCGCACGGTGGGGTGATCAACGCCTACCTGGGCCAGTTGCTGGGCATCGACCACGACATGTTCTTCCTCCCGGACAATGCCTCCATCAACACGGTGCTGGTCGAGGACGGCCGGGCGGAGGTTCGGTTCCTGAACGACGTCCGGCACCTGACGGACCCGGCCATCTTCGCCCCGCCCGCCGGCGTGGAGGAATAGCGGAACCTACTTGACGGTATACTCCGCCCGGCGCCGGGCTCGATCTGGTGAGGCCGGCCCATGACAAGCAGCGGAAGGAGGACCACGTGGGCGTGAAGTTCCTTTCGGAGGAGTGGGCCGGCGCTGTGCAGGACGCGCTGAACTCCAATGAGCAATTCAAGAGCTCGGCCGGGTCCCAGACGGCCAAGGTCCAGCAGGTGGTGACCGGGGCGCCGGACGGCGAGGTCAAGTACTGGTTCAAGCTCGAGGGCGGCCAGGCCACCCTTGGCACCGGCGACGCTCCGGATGCGGTCGACGCGACGATCACCCAGGACTACGACACGGCGGTGAAGCTGGCGAAGAACGAGCTGACCGGGACCGCCGCGTACATGAGCGGCAAGTTGCGCGTGTCCGGCGATCTCATGAAGCTCATGCAGCTCCAGGGCGCGCTGTCCCAGATGCCCGCCGCGCTCAAGGACCTGGACGTCGATTACTAGAACGCGCCGGGGGCGGGCAGCACGATGAAGGTCCCGCTGGCACGGGCCAGCAGCTGGCCGGTGCCGTCCAGGACCTCCGATTCGCCGTAGCCCATCCGCTGGCCCAGGCGGACCGCACGGCCCCGGCCGACCAGGCGCCCGCCCTCGCCCTTCGCCAGGAAGTGCACGTTCAGCTGGGCCGTCCGGTGGGTGAGCCCCGCTCGGAGCTTCGAACGGAGTGCCAGGCCGATCGCCGTGTCGGCCACGGCGGTGATGATCCCCCCGTGCACGATGCCCTGGGGGTTGAAATGATGCGGCCGGAGATCCATGCCCAGCTCCGCTAAGCCGTCGCCTACCGAGATAAGCTCCAGCCCGGCCCACGTATGGAAGGGCGAGCCGGCCACCCGGGCGCGAAGCTCGTCCAGGTGGCGCTCGGTGAGCCCCGGCCCCACGTCTTCGTCCATCCCGGCTCCTCCACTCCGCCCGGCCGCTGGCGGCAGCCTACTATCATGCGCCGGTCGCGTGGCCGGGATTTGCGTGAGGAGGACGGATGGAGCCGAACGAGATCTTCGAGCTGATCATCAAGGCCGACGAGAGGCTGAAGTACGCCACGCCGGACAAGGCGGACGCCCGCGCCGGTCAGGCTCGCGAGCTGCTCACCCAGGCCCGCCGGGAGGCCGAGGCGATCGCAAACGCTGGGCTGGTCGAGCAGGCCGAACGCCGCCTGGCCGATCTCGACGCCCTCGGCGGCTCCTGAAGCCTGGCTAGCCGGGCAGCTGCACCGCGTACATCCCGCGCCCGAAGGTCGCGGCGATCAGGCTGTTCGACGAGGCCATCAGCTCGATGTCGTCCACCGGCACCCGAGGGAGGCCCTGGCCCACCCGGAGCCACGTGGTGCCTCCATCTGACGATCGGTACACGCCCAGGTCGTCGGCCACGTACAGGCTCCCGCCCGAAACCAAGATGTCGTTCACCGGCGCTTCGGGGAGGTTGCCCGTGACGTCGGTCCACGTCGTGCCGCCGTCGACGGTCCGGAACACGTAGGCGCCGTCCTTCCCGCCCCGATAGCCGGAGAAGGTGGCGTATGCGGTCTGGGCGTCCGAAGGGTCGATCGCCACGCGGCTCACCCAGAACGTCGGCAGTCCCGGGCTTCCGACCCGCGTCCAGTTCGAGCCGAGGTCGGTGGTGGTCCACACCCGGCCGTCGTCGGTTCCCACGAACAGGGTCTGGCCGGCGGACTTCGCCGCCGCAACCGTGGTGATGGTCCCGAACGGATAGTTCGGGTCACGTCCGGGCCCGCCCGTGAGGTCGGGGCTGATCACCGTCCAGGTCTGGGCGGCGTTCGTCGAGCGGTTGAGCTCGTTCGACCCGTAGTACATGACCTGTGGGTCGGTCGGATCGAACTGCACGGGAGTGAACCAGTTGAACCGGTCGCCCACGGTGGCCCCGAACCCGAAGTTCGAGTTCCCGCCGTTGCGGGAGTAGTAGCAGGCGCCGTACTGGAAGCATCCGTACACGTTGTCCTGGTTCGTCGGGTCGATCAGGGCCTCCTCACCGTCGCCCCCGATCCACGCATTCCAGTCGCCTGGATACGAACGCAGCACTCCGTTGTCCTGGGTCCCTCCGACCACCCGGCTTGGATCCTGCTCGCTCACATCCACGCTGTAGAACTGGGTGAACGGCTCCACCTGGGCATGGGTCCACCCGCCTGATCCCCCCGACTCCGAGCGATACACGCCCCCGTCGTTCCCCAGGTAGACCAGCCCGGGCATGGCCGGGCTCCAGACCATGGCGTGCTGGTCGGCGTGAACCGTGAACTGGCCGGTCCACGAGCTCCCGCCGTCGGTCGACTCCTCGAGCTCCACGCCTGCGGCGAACACGTGAGACTCGTCGGCCGGATCCACCCACAGCCGGCCGAACCACCAGCCGTACGTGGCCTGGGAACCGGATAGCGAGGGGTCGGCGGGCAGGTTCAGCCACGAGTCGCCGCCGTTCAACGATCGGTACAGGCCCTGGAAGGTGCCGTCGGTCCTGATCACGATGGCGTAGAGGCGGCTGGGGTCGGACGGGGCGAGGGCCAGCCCGATCCGGCCGATCTTCTTTGATGGAGCGGGCAGGCCGTTGCCGAGGCGGTCCCACGTGTCCCCGCCGTCCACCGACCGGTACACCCCGGACCCGACCCCCCCATAGACCCGCAGGTCCGGATGGCGGATGTGGTCCCACATCGCCGCGTACAAGCGCTGGGGGTTCGAGGGGTCGATGGCGATGTCGACCGCCCCGGTGGTCGATGTGGCTCCCGCCAGCACGCGCTGCCACGTGTTTCCTCCGTCGAGGGACCGATAGACGCCCCGGCCCCCTCCCGGGTTGTAGAGGTCGCCCGTCGAGGCAACGAAGATCCGGCTGGGATCGGTGGGGTCGATGGCGATGCGGCCCGTGGTCACTGTTCGCCGCAGCCCCACGCTGCGCCACGTCGCCCCGCCGTCGGTGGAGCGGTAGACGCCCCGACCGCCATAGGTGATGCTGCCTCCGCCCGGGCCCGCCTCGCCGGTCCCGGCGAACAGGGTCCCGTCGGGCCCGATGGCGATGGCGCCGATCGGCTGCGGGTTGCCGTCCGGCCAGCTCGAAGCGAACGTGGCCCCCCCGTCCACGCTCTTCCACACTCCGCCCGTGGCCGCAGCGGCATACAGCGTGTTCGCCACACTGGGGTCTGCGGCGATGTCCAGGATTCGGCCTCCGATGTTCGTGGGCCCGATCGAGTGCCACGGGGCCGAGGACAGGGCGGGGTCACGGGCCGCGGTCAGCGCGTCGACCGCGTCCGCCTGGACGGCGGCCCTGGCCGGGGCGCCCCGTGGAACGCCCGAGAACGCCGCCCGCTGCGAGACCATCCAGTCGTCGGGGGGAGCCTCTCGTTCGGAGGGAGCATCCCTCTGGGTCGGCCCGGTTCCGGTCCGGGCCGGGCCGGTGGGGGGTCCGCTCCCGGCCATCACCGCGCCGACCAGGAGCCCCCCGATCCCGACCACACCCGCAACGATCCGCCACCTGTTCATGCTCGCCTCCTCAGCGCGTCAGGGGGGGCAACCCAGAGTCGGGGCCGGTGCCGAACAGCCGGTCCCCGAAGTCGCCCAGCCCGGGAAGGATGTAGCCCTTCTCGTTCAGGTCCCGGTCCAGGGCTGCGGCGAACAGCGGGACGTCGGGGTGCTCGCGCTGCATCTTCCCCACGCCCTGTGGGGCGGCCACCACGCACACGAAGACGATCTCGGCGGGCTCCCGCTCCGCCAGCTTGGCGCACGCCCCGGCTGCGGAGCCCCCCGTGGCCAGCATGGGGTCGAGCAGCAGCACGTGTCGATCCTTCAGGGGCGGAACCTTCTCGTAGTACGACGTCGGCTGGAGGGTCACGTCGTCGCGCTCCAGGCCCACGTACCCCACCGACACCTCGGGGAACAGCTCCGTCACCGCCTCCAGCATCCCGAGCCCCGCCCGCAGGATCGGCACGGCCACCAGGTCCGGGGAGATCAGATGACCCTCCGCGGGCTCCAGGGGCGTCTCCACTTCGACGTCGACCGTCGGGAGGCCCCGTACCGCTTCGAGCACCAGGGCGATGGTCAGCCGCTTGGCCAGGGTCCGGAACACCGGTGGGGGAGTGGAGACGTCGCGCAACTGGGTCAGGAGGTGCTGGGCCAGAGGATGGTCGACGACGGTGAGGGACATGGCCGGCCGTATGCTACCGGGTCGGCAGGCCCCTCCGTCCCGAAGAGGTCAGAGCGACCCGCCGCCCTCGTACGCCTTGCCCGCCGCCGCGGGAGGCTGGACCCGTCCGACGAACCCGGCGATGGCGATGATCGTCACCACGTACGGGATCATCCGGATGAACTCGGGGGGCAACGCCGAGATGAGCGGGGCGTCCTGGAGCCGGAGCGGAACGGCCTGGGCGAATCCGAACAGCAGCGCCCCGACCATGAGCTTCCAGGGGGTCCAGTTGCCCAGGATCAGGGCGGCCAGGGCGATGAAGCCAAGACCCTGGGTCTGGCCCTCGTGGAACAGCTGGTTGACCTCGATGGCGAGGAAGGCCCCGGCGAACCCGGCCAGCGTGCCCGAGAGCCCCACACCGACGTATCGGTACGGCGCCACCTTGACCCCCAGGGACCGGGTGGCCTCGGGGTTCTCGCCGGCCGAACGCAGCCGGAGGCCGAACCGGGTCCGGCTCAGCACAAGCACCGCCGGGATGGTGAGGAGGAAGGCGAACGGAACCACCGGTGACATGCCCTCGAACGCCCGGCCCAGGCCCCACGGGAGCGACCTCAGCAGAGGGACGTTGATCGAGCCGAAGTGCGGGACGCTTGGCTCGGACTGGGTGGCCTGGCCGAAGAACAGCTGGGACAGGAACCGGGCCAGACCCACCGCCACCAGGTTGATGACCACGCCAGACACGATCTGGTCGACCCGGAACGTGATGGTGGCGACGGCATGGACCAGCGAGAATCCGAGTCCGGCGGCGGCCCCGATGGCCAGCCCGGCCACCGGCCCCCAGTGGGTGGTGCCCCAGGCGCCGGTCACCGTTCCCACGATCATCATTCCCTCGAGGCCGATGTTGACGATGCCCGACCGCTCGCTGAACATCCCGCCCAGCCCTGTCACATAGATGATGGTGAAGTAGTTCCAGGCGATGGCGATGGCCGCGCCGAGATTCAGCAGCGGCATCAGATCTTCGCCTCCCCGCCCGGCTCCTCCGCGCGAACCACCCGCTGGAGGCGCCTTGCCAGGCGCCGGCTCACCAGCTCGTAGGCGACCACGACCGACAGGATCAGCAGCCCCTGGAGGATGATCAGGATCTCGGTCGGCAGGTTCGTCTGGACCGCCAGGCCGTCCTGGCCCCGTTCGAGCATGCCGATCAGTACGGCGGCCAGGGCGATCCCCACGGGGCTGTTCCGGCCGAGGAAGGCCACGGCGATCCCGGCGAACCCGAGGCCGATCGTGTAGTTGTTCCCCAGATAGCCTCGGTCGCCCAGCAGGTCGTTCAGCCCGACGAAGCCTGCCAGCGCCCCGGAGATCATGAAGACCTTGATCTGGACGGCGCCGATGCTGACCCCGCCGGCCTCCGCCGAACCGGCGGACGACCCTGTGGCCCGCACGTCGTAGCCGAGGCGGGTGCGGTACAGCAGGAACCACACCGCGGCGCAGGCCACCAGGGCGAGCGGGAACAGCCAGGTGAGCGCGATGTCCGAGGAGATCTTGCGCTCCAGCCCGAGCGTCGGCGCGATCCTCGGGATGAGCGCCCGCTTGGTGAAGATGGCCGACCGGAGGTCGATCAGCCCCGTTTCCTTCGTCTTGAGCGGGTGGAGCAGGGCCCACGCCACCAGGCTGGTGGCGATGCCGTTCATCATGATGGTGGTCACCACCTCGTGGGCCCCCGTCTTGACCTTGAGAACCGCCGGGACGGTGGCCCACGCGGTGGCCCCGATCACCGCGGCCAGGACCACCAGAGGGAGGAGGACCGGGGCCGGGAGCGGCCGCAGGGTGACCGCTGCGGCGGTGGCCGTCATCATCCCCACGATGTACTGGCCCTCCACCCCGATGTTGAACAGGCCGGCCTTGAACGCCACGGCCAGCGCCAGCCCGGAGAAGATGAGCGGGGTCGCGTTCACCAGGACCCTGGCGAAGTCGGACGGGCGCGAGGTGGAGAACGTCCACACGATCCGGTACACGTGCAGGGGGCTTTCGTGGTAGGCCAGGATGATGAAGCTCCCGACCACCCCGGCGAAGACGAACGCCGCCCCCAGGGCCAGGACCTGGCCGCCGCTCGAGTAGACCCACGGCGGAATGGCGCGGGCGCGGCGCAGGGTGGCCGCGGGGGCGGCCATCAGCTCGCCGCCTGCTCGGCCCGCGCCCCGGTCATGCCGATCCCGATCTCCTCGGCCGGCGCGTCCGGGGCGTACTCGCCCGTGATCCTGCCCTCGTAGATCGTGAGGATGCGGTCGGAGAGCTCGTAGATCTCCTCGAGCTCGGCGGAGATCAGCAGCACGGCGTTCCCCCGGGCCTTCTGATCCAGGATCTGCCTCCACACGAACTCGATGGCCCCCACGTCCAGGCCTCGGGTTGGCTGCGACGCGATGAGCAGACGCGGCCGGTCCTCCAGCTCCCTGGCGAGGATGAGCTTCTGCTGGTTCCCCCCCGAGAGGGTCGCGGCGGCCACGCCGATCCCGCGGGCCCGGACGTCGAACTGCTTGATCAGGCGGTTCGCCATCTCCTTGATCTTCCGGATCGCCAGGAGCCCGTGCTCGGAGTACTGGGGGCGCGACTGCCGCCCCAGCACGCTGTTCTCCCACACCGTCATGTTCAGGACCAGCCCGCGGTCGTGTCGGTCGTCCGGGATGAACGCCACCCCTTGTTCACGGACCTCGCTCACGGGGAAGCGCGAGACGTCATCCCCACGCACCAGGACCCGGCCCCCCTCCGGACGGCGAAGGCCGATCAGGCACTCGGCCAGCTCCCTCTGGCCGTTTCCCTCCACCCCCGCCACCCCGACGATCTCCCCCGAACGGACCTCGAAGCTCACGCCGTGCAGCTTGCCCTCGAGCGAGAGTCCGTCGATGACCAGGACCGGGTCCCCGAACTCCACCGCGGGCTTGTCCAGCCGGAACAGAACCGGGCGTCCCACCATCATCTCGGCCAACCGCGCCTTCGACGTCTCGGCTGGGGTGGTCTCGCCGACGACCTTTCCCCGCCGAAGGACGGTGATCCTGTCTGCGATCTCCAGCACCTCGTCGAGCTTGTGGCTGATGAACACCACTGTCTTCCCGTCGGCGCGCAACCGCCTGAGGTTGTCGAACAGCTCGGCCGTCTCCGACGGGGTGAGCACGGCCGTTGGCTCGTCCAGGATCAGGATGTCCACCCCGCGGTACAGGGCCTTCAGGATCTCCACCCGTTGCTCCTGGCCGACCGAGAGGTCCTCGACCCTCGCGTTCGGGTCGACGGCCAGCCCATACGTCCGCCCGATCGCCGCGACCTTCTCTCCGGCTTCCTTGTAGTCGACGAACGCGCCGCCTTCGGCCCCGAGAACCACGTTCTCCGTGACGGTGAACCGATCCACCAGGACGAAGTGCTGGTGGACCATCCCGATGCCGAAGGCGATGGCGTCTCGTGGCGAACCGATCCGTACGGGCTTCCCCCGGACCAGGATCTGCCCCTCGTCCGGCGGGTACAGGCCGTACAGCACGCGCATCAGCGTGGACTTTCCCGCGCCGTTCTCCCCGATCAGGGCGTGGATCTCCCCGCCGCGGAGGTCCAGATCCACCGAGTCGTTGGCCAG
>DASWCX010000231.1:0-7966 GCA_036395815.1 Actinomycetota bacterium
GGAGATCGCCGCGGTCATGCACCGGGTGGGCTCGCTCCTGTACTACGACGGAGCCAACCTCAACGCGATCATCGGACGGGTCCGCCCGGGGGACATGGGATTCGACATCGTCCACATGAACACGCACAAGACCTTCGCCACGCCGCACGGTGGGGGAGGGCCGGGGGCGGGGCCCGTGGCGGTGACCGAGCGGCTCGAGCCGTTCCTTCCGGCGCCGGTCGTGGGGTTCGACGAGGAGAGCGGGCGATACTTCTGGGACCGGGACCGGCCCGACTCGATCGGGCACGTCCACGGGTTCCACGGGAACTTCGGCGTGCTGGTGCGGGCGTTCGCCTACGTGTTCGGCCACGGACGGGACGGGCTGAAGGAGGTGGGGGAGCGGGCCGTGCTGAACGCGAACTACCTGGCCTCCAAGGTGACGGGCATGTATCCGTTGGCCTTCGAGGGCAAGCCCATGCACGAGTTCGTCTCGACGGCGAAGCCGCTCAAGCGGCACGGCGTCCGCGCCATGGACGTGGCGAAGCGGCTCATCGATCTCGGCTTCCACCCCTCCACCGTGTACTTCCCGCTGATCGTGGAGGAGGCCATGATGGTGGAGCCGACGGAGACCGAGACGAAGGAGACGCTCGACGCCTTCGCCGAAGCCATGCTCCAGGTGGGCCGGGAGGCCGAGGAGGATCCCGACCTGCTGCACGAAGCCCCGGTCACCACCCCGGTCCGGAGGCTCGACGAGGCGAAAGCGGCTCGCGAGCTCAGGCTCACGTGGTCCATGGAGCCGTACCACCGGGAGTCCCCGGCCACGGATCGTGAGGGTCCGACGCCCGGATACGCCCCGACCGCCTGACCGGGCGGATCGGTCGCCCAGGCCGGGATCACGGGGGGGAGCGGGCCGAATCACACTCTTGTAATTCGATCGGCGATGCCGGTACGATCGAGCCCGTGCGGATCCGGGTGGGCGATGAGATCAGGGCCGATCACGAGGAGATTCGAAGGCTCGTGGTGGAGGGCTTCGACGGGGTCGATCGGGCCGGGGTGGAGGTCCAGGTTCGGCGGGCTCGGCGCCAGGGAGACAGCTTCACCGGCCGGGCCTACTTCACCCTACCGTCCAGGCCGCGCCCGCATCCCGAGACGACGTTCCTGGTCAAGCTGAGCCTGCCGGCGACCCTTCGGAACAGGGCCTACCCGAAGACGTATCGCTACTGGAACCGCAAGACCGCGCCGTGGATCACCGTCCGCGACTGGAGAGAACGGCTGGTGGCCCTGGTCGCCCACGAGGCCTGCCACGTCCGGCAGTTCCGCGAGGGCCTGCGCCGGTCGGAGGTGGAGGCCGAACGCTGGGCGGTGAGCACGTTGGCATCCTGGCGGGACCGGGGGGTGGGAACGACGAATCCGGCGCTCCCCGATGGGTTGGCCGAGCAGCTCGTCTTGCCGCTGGCGGACCTTGCCATCGCCGACGCTGGATGACCCCCCAGGGGAGGGGCCGGGTCGATGGCCGAGCTCGAAGTTCCATAATGGCCGTTATCGGCGATTCGGGGTTGGAGATCCGTGCTCCGGGGGAGGGGTTCCCCGGCGAGGCCACACTTGCCCCGACCGTCGACGTTCAGCCGCCCTAAACGCGGGTCCATCGGGGCGTGCCCAATACACGTGGGGCGAATGCTGACCATGGCACTCCACAGGAATGATGGATCGAGAACGGGCCCGGACACTCACAGCCGCTCAGGCAGCGAGGAGGAACCTTCAGGTGAGCTTGGCGGCGGCGAAGGCCACACCTGCCACGGAAACCAAGGTGGCCGAGAACGTGAGCATGAGGGCTCGCGTTTGGTTCGTTATCTGCGTGCTCAACTCCTGGCGGATCGTTGCGAGAACTCGTTGCTCCGTGACGTCGAGCTTCGCGTCGAAACGCTCACCGAGGTGCCTGAGATCCTTTCTCGTGATCGCGGCGAGCTGATCCAAGTCCCGCTTGGTGGCCACGGCGAGCTGATCCAAGTCCCGCTTGGTGGCCACGGCGAGGTGATCGAGGTCCCGCTTGGTGGCCACGTCGGCCCATCCGACAGGAGGAAGATGCTCCATCAGAACCTCCGCGTCCTCGGACCCCAAGACTTCCTCGAGCTTGAGGTACAACGCGTGTCGGGACCGCTCATCGATGGTCATTCTCTGCTCCCTCCTCGTGGATGGGCAAGTACACCCGGCCGGAGGAGGATGGCCGGACCCCCAGGCTATCGAGGGGGTGTGACAGCCCGCTGGCCGGGCCGCCGCAAACGGCCGACGATCCGGTCGCGGATCCCCCATTGGGTCACCTTGAGCAGGGCTTCGACCACGATGGCGCGGGACAGCTTCGAATGCCCGTGCTGGCGCTCGCGAAAGGTGATCGGGACCTCCCCGACCGAGAAGCCCCGTCGCCAGGCCCGGTAGGCCAGCTCGATCTGGAAGGCGTACCCCTCCGAACGGATCCCGTCGTTCACCAGGGCCTCCAACAACCGGCGGCGATACGCCCGGTAGCCGCTGGTCGAATCGGCCACCGGCACGCGCAGCGCCATCCGCGCGTAGGCGTTGCCGGCCCGGGACAGCCCCAGGCGGAGCTTGCTCCAGTTCGTCACCCCCCCGCCCTCGACGTAGCGGCTCCCGATGACCAGGTCGTGCCGGCCGGTGGCTTCCAGCAGGCGAGGAAGCTCTTCGGGTTGGTGCGACAGGTCGGCGTCCATCTCCACCACGACGTCGTAGCCGCGCTCGAGCCCGAGGCCGAACCCGGTCAGGTACGCGCTGGCGAGGCCCTGCTTCGCCGGCCGGCGGAGCAGCCGAACCCGAGGTTCCCGCTCCGCCAGCGCCGCGACCACCTCTCCGGTCCCGTCCGGAGAGTCGTCGTCCACCACCAGCACGTCGACGTTCGGTCCAGCGGCCAGCACGCCGGTGACCACCGTGGCGATGGTGGCCCGCTCGTCATAGGTCGGCAGCACGACCAGCACCCGCGGGTCCGCGCCACCACTGATCGCCGCGGGCTCCGATGGCGACAGTCCACGCTCCCCCGCCGGGGGAGTCCGTACTTCGCGCCGCCGCACACGTCGGGCAAGCGACAAGGCCAGCAGGCCCATGATCGCCAGGCCCGCGGCCCAGGGGAACCAGTCGCCGAACCGGACGTAGAGCGTCCGGGCCGACGAGGACGGAACCCGGTATCGAAGGATCCGAGCCTCGAACAGGCCCGTCCGAGCCCGAACCACCCCGCGCGGGTCGATCATCGCGCTCTCGCCGGAGACGGCCGCCTGGACCACCCACCGGCCCGTTTCGACCGCCCGGAGCTGGCTGTCGATCACGTGCTCCCGGGAGGCCTCCGAGAACAGGAACGAGGAGTCGTTGGTGGTGAGCACCACGATCCCGGCCCCGGCGTCCACGAACCGGCGGAACAGGTCGGGGAAGACGTTCTCGAAGCAGATCGGGGTCGCCACCCAGACCCCGTCCACCCGGAACAGACGGAGCTCGTGGCCGGGGGCCAGGATCGCGTTCCCCCGCCGGTACCGGTTGGTCCAGGAGAACAGCCTGGGGAACGGAACGTACTCCCCCCCCGGCACCAGATGGATCTTCGAATACCGGGCGACGATGCGCCCCTTCCCCGTGTACAGCAGGACCTGGTTGTAGAAACGCTGCCGGACGTACCGGTCCCCCGGCGCGTCGGCGATGGCTCCAACCAGCGTCGGTGCGCCCACCGCCCGGATGGAGGCCGCCACCCGGGGGCCGAGCACCGGGTCGGTGGCCGGGTCCGACGGGAGGGAGTTCTCCGGCCATACGGCGAGGTCGGGGGGATCGGCCGAGAGCCGCCGGTGCAGGCGGATGTGGTTCAACGCCACAGCCTGGGTCTGGAGCAGCCGGTCGGAAGCGAACGACAGGGGGACGTTCCCCTGGACCACCGCCACGTCGAGCCGGGGGCCGGTGGCCGCCGGGAGCGGGATCGCCACCGGCAGCACGACCGCTGCCGCGGCCAGTCCCGCCATCCCAGCCGTCCCCAGGACTGCCCCACGGAACCCTCTACGAGCCCACCGACCACGGGCGGCCAGCCTTCGGATGGCCCCAAGCGCAAGCCCGTTCACCAGCACCACGACGAAGTCGAGCCCCCACATCCCGGTCACCGTGGCCAGCGGCAGCAGCAGGTGGTTCCCGTGCTGCGTGTACGCCGCCGCGCCCCACGTGAAGCCGCCCAGCGGCCACGCCCCGCGGGCCCAGTCGACCGCGGTCCAGAGGGCGGCCGCGGCGAACGCCGACCGAACCGGCCTCGACCTGGACATCACCCGGGGGGCCAGGAACCCGAACAGAGCGGCGTAGGCCGCCTGCGTCACCACCAGCGGAAGCCAGGCGATGATCCCGAAGGGGATCAACCAGTGGAGCAGGAGGCCGTAGTAGGCCAGGCCGAACACGAAGCCGAACAGGGCTCCGCGCCGCGGCCCCCGCTCCCCCACCGCCCACAGCAACGGGGCGAGGGCAACGAAGGCCAGGGGGCCGAGATCGGCCGGTGGGTTGGCGATGAACAGCAGGAGTCCGGCTGCCGCCGCGGCGGCGGTGCCGGCGGCGACCGGCCGGCGGAGCCTCAGACGCAGTCCCGGCAGTACATCCGCTTCTTGTCCGCCAGCTGGCTCCGGATCGGCTTGACCAGGTAGCACTTCCTGCACACGAACTCGGTGTCCTGCTTCGGGATCACCTTGACCGAGAGGGTCTCGAGCCGCTCCTCCCTTCCGAGCGAAAGGATAGACTCCTCCTCTTCCTCCTCCTCGGGGGCCGCTCGTTCCTCGGGCTTCTTCGCCAGGATCTCCTCGAGGCTCGATTCGTCGCCCTCCTCGGCCTCGGGTTCTTCCTCGGCTGCCGACTCGTCTTCGTCGTCGATATCGGGCGCGTATTCTTCGTCTTCTTCCAGGCGTTCTTCTTCGTTCATGGTGTCGCTTTCGTCCCCCCACCCCGGGCAGTCGGTGGATTGTACGCTCGGGTGTCGCCGGATGGTACCCGGCCGTTGGAGGGGTAACCCAATCGGGGGGCCCATTGTTCCCGGATCGGCCGGAGTTATCGCCAGCGGCGGCTCCGGTCACTGAACTGCGGGCTCCAAGCCTCGCGGCCGGCCGATCGGGAGATAGCGAGGACCCGAGTGGCCTTTGGTGCCGCGACGCCGGGGCGTCGCGTTCTCTACTCGGCCTCTCGGGTCCTCGTGCTCGCCGCCCGGGGGCGACGAGCGCGCCTAACTGTAGGCTTCCCGTGCTTGAGTGTCAACCGGCCGTTCAGGGTTCGGCTGGGTGGGGGAACGCTCCGAGATCCCGAAAGCCTCGATGGTGGATCGAGACTCTGGTGTGGCCCGGGAGCCATGGAGGCGTTCGGCCGGGAAACGCTAGGTGCTGTCGGTGTCCGGCGGTATCCTTCGGTTCGATGCTGGTTCTGAGAGCGGACCCCTGGGCCCCCGAGTACGGGATGGGGTTCGAGGCCGTGGTGGAGGAGACCGTACGGGACACGCTCCCCCACGCCGACCCCTTCGTCGAGACGGACGATTGGTCGCGCCCCTTCTCTCCCGCCCAGTCGACCCCGGAGACCGTGTGGTTCGTTGACGGTGTCCGCCGGGTCGAGCTTCGGCTGGTGGCCGACGATGGTCCACGGCGGGCTCAGGGGCTGTTCGGCTCCTACGCCGTCGGATCGGTGCGGTGCGACGGGCGGGCGACGTTCGACGAGCACCGGGTGTGCCGGGCCCTCGTCCTGTCCGGCGGGCTGGCCCCGGATCGGATGGAGGTCCTCGTTGGAACCGGCTCGCTGTGCTTCGAGTCGGCCACCGCGACGGGGACCGACCCGAACGCGCCCCTCCAGCGGCTCCAGGACCTCATGCGCGAGGAGGAGCGCGCGCTGGCCGCCCGCCTGGCGCTGGGCGGGGCCTCCCTGGTGCTGGTGGACGGGCCCCTGCGCCTCGGCGACGAGCCGGAGTCGCACGCGGTGGGGGTGGTCAAGCGGTTCGTCCGGCGCTACCTCGAGCCCGACCAGGAAGCGCTCCTCGGCCGGCTTGGGGCCGGACAGCGAACCCCCGTGTTCGGCCTGCTCGATCAGCGAGGCCAGCTCAGGGGCTTCTCCTGGTACGCCCGGCTGTCGGAGCTCCGCCCCCCCTGGCACGACCACGCGGGGCTGGTGCGCTGCGAGGTTCGGGCCGGCGTGGGGGTGGACGCCGCAGTGGAGCTGGCCGAACGGGTCACCGCGCTGCTCCCGGGGTTCGCCGGGAGGGCGGCCGACCCGCGCACACCGCAGAACCTGGCGCCCGTGGCCGGTCTGGAGGGCTGGCTTCGGCACCGGATGGGGAACCACGCGATGGTCCGCCGGGCGCTCCTGGAGAGCTTGTGGCAGGGGGCGCAGCCGAAGGAGGCCGAGGGATGAGCGAGGTGAGCGAACCGGTCGGGATGGTGCTCGGAACGGAAGACGCCACGCCCCTGTCGTTCTGGGTCGCGGTCTCGCCCCACGCCTACCTCCAGCTCGACGACGCGGTGGTGGTCGACACTGAGGTCCCGGGCCGGGGCCCCCTGAGGATCGCCGGCATCGTGCAGGAGGTTCGGGCCCGGCACGAGGGTGCCTCCTTCGACACCGACGTGTTCCTGGTGGACCGCGGCGTGCTGCCCGTGGAGACCGCGGTCGCGGCGCAGGTCGTGGCAACGAGGTTCGAACCCGAGCTGTTCGTGCCCCCCATGCCGGGGCTGCAGGCCTTCCGGGCCCGGGGGAAGGACCGCGACGAGGCCCTGTTCTTCGACCAGATGGAGCGGCGGATCCCGGCTGGACTGTCTCGGGACGGCGAGGCCATCTTCCTCGACCTGGACTTCCTCGACGGCACCCGGGGGGCTCACGTGAACATCTCGGGCGTCTCGGGAGTGGCCACAAAAACGACGTATGCCCTGTTCCTCCTCTACGCGTTGTTCCACTCAGCCGTCCTGGGCCCGTCCCGGGTCAACACCAAGGCCATCGTGTTCAACGTGAAGGGCGAGGACCTGATGTGGCTGGACAAGCCGAACCGCAAGCTCTCCGAGCGGGACCGGTCCGAATACGAGCTGCTGGGGTTGCCGGCGGGGGCCTTCGAGTCCGTCGGCCTGTGGGCTCCCCCCAGGCCCGGCTCCGGCACCGCGGTCCCCCACGTCGAAGGCCGCTCCGAGGGCGTGGCCGCCTACTACTGGACGGTCCGGGAGTTCGTCCGGGAGAAGTACCTGCGGTTCCTGTTCGCCGAGGCCGAGGACGAGCGATCCCAGATCGCGGACCTGGTGGCCCGGGTGGAGTCGTACCTGGATCGCGACTGCGACGACGATCCCGAACACGAGGCCACGGTGGTGTTCGGCGGCTATCCCGTGAAGGACTTCGACGCGCTCTGCGAGCTGATCCGGGAGAACGTCGAGGACGAGCACTCCGCGTGGCGCGGGCGGCTCTCCGATGCCACCGTAGCGGCCTTCGTCCGCCGGCTCGACGCCGGCCGGTTCCGGCTGAGCCAGAACCATCTGATCTGGGGGCGGGAGGCCGAATCCCCGCTGGACCACCGGATCGACTGGGGCTCGAACCAGGTCACGGTGGTGGACATCCACAACCTGCACGACCGGGCCAAGCGATTCGTCACCGGGGTGGTGCTGAAGCGGCTGTTCGAGCACAAGGAGCGGATGGGTCGCCGGGAGCCCCTGGCGTTCCTGGTGCTCGACGAGCTCAACCGCTACGCGCCCCGGGAGGGGTGGAGCCCGATCAAGGAGGTCCTGCTGGACGTGGCCGAACGGGGGCGCTCATTGGGGATGGTCCTGATCGGGGCGGAGCAGACGGCGTCGGAGGTCGAACGGCGGGTCATCGCCAACAGCTCGTTCCGGGTGGTGGGGCGGCTCGACACCGCCGAGGCCCAGCGCAGCGAGTACGGATTCCTCCCCGCCGTGACCCGGGCCCGGGCCTCGATCCTCAAGCCGGGGTCGATGATCCTCCAGCAGCCCCACATCCCGATCCC
>DASWCX010000232.1:0-7286 GCA_036395815.1 Actinomycetota bacterium
ACTCGGTCGTGCGCCCCGTGCCGGACCGCCCGGCCGAAGCTCATCGAGGCGGCCGCCGCGGCCGAGGTCGACTACGCGCAGATCGAGCTGGACGAACGCCCGGAGGTGGCCGGGCAATTCGGCATCCGGAGCGTGCCCACCATCGTGGTGACTGGACCGGGCGGCGCGGTCCGGGGGGTGTGGACCACCCTTCCGGCGAACGGAGAGATCACGGAAGCGGCCCGCCGGGCGAAGCCCTGAAAGACGAAGAGCCGCGCTGTCAGGACGGCGGGGCGGTGCACTCCCATATCCGAAGCCGCCACAGCAGGCGGCTTCCCTTCCGGAAGAACTCCACGACGCCCGAATCCATGAGCCTACGCACCACCGAGCTGTCCGAGAGCTTGCCGGGCAGCGGGAGCAGCCGCTCCCGGAGCTGGCGCATCCGGCCCTCACCGAACACCCGCCGGGCCACCTTCAGCACCGACGTCTCGTCCTGGATCGAGCCGGTCGGCAGGTACAGGCGCCCGCCCGGCAGCATGTGCTCGCGGGACGCCTCGAGCATGGCCACGGGAACCTCCGCCCCCGTGGGCCCGCCGCTGAATCCGCCCGGGAACCAGTCGGACTCCGTGGCGATCTCGTCGGGGATGCCGGAGACGTCGCCGATCACCACGTTGGCCCGGACCCCGCTCAGGGGCTCGAACAGGCTGCCCAGGCGGGCCGCCACCCGGTCGGCCAGCCCGAGCCGGACCGCGTTCAACCGGGCGAAGGCCACGGACTCCTGGTTCAGGTCGGTTCCGAAGACGGCTCCGGCTCCGAGCCGCGCCGCCACGATCGACAGCACGCCCGAGCCGCAGCCGACGTCGATGACCGTGTCACCGGGGTTGACCACCATGCCCGCGGCAACCTCCCGGCTGGTGTGCGTGGGAGGGAACACCCGATTGCCCAGCAGGAGGGGGAACGGGCCGCCCCGCCCTTCCCAGATGAGCTCTCGCAGTCCCATGACTGCCTAGAGTGTACTGTTGGTACGGTTGAGGACAAACCCGCCATCCTCGCGCGGGAGCACGCTCGCACCCTCCTGTAGGCTGGCTTGGTGCGAGTGGCGAAGCCGCCTCGAGCGTCCGAGGTCCTGAACCAGCCCCCGCCCCTGGAGGACTACAACCTGTTCGAGCAGGACCGCGTCCTGAGCGAAGCCGTTGCGCGGGAGGGGGGCGCCTGGGGGCTGGACCGACTCCAGGCGTTCGGGGCCGTGGTCGGCGGGGAGCCCCTTCGGCTGGGCCCGGTCGCCGATCGCAATCCCCCGATCCTTCGAACCCACGACCGTTTCGGCAACCGGATCGACGAGGTCGAATTCCACCCCGCCTGGACCCGGCTCCTCGAGTTGGGGATCCGGGCGGAGATCCCATCCCTCCCCTGGCGGGATCCGCGTCCCGGAGCACACGTGGTTCGCGGCGCGCTCATGTTCCTGCTGTCCCAGGCCGAATCCGGCGTGATGTGCCCGCTGTCGATGACGTACGCGAGCGTCCCCACGCTGCGGCACGCGCCGGAGCTGGCCGCGGAGTGGGAGCCGCGGCTGATGGATCCCCACCCTGACCGCGCGGCCCTGTGCGGCATGGCCATGACCGAGAAGCAGGGCGGGTCCGACGTGCGGGCAAACATCACCAGCGCCGAACGCGTGGGCGACGGCCTGTTCGAGCTCACCGGGCACAAGTGGTTCTGCTCCCATCCCGCATGCGACGCCTTCCTCGTGCTGGCACAGGCGCCCGGCGGACTGTCGTGCTTCCTCCTTCCCCGGGAGCTTCCCGGCGGAAGCCGGAACGCCGGCTTCCAGGTGGTCCGGCTCAAGGACAAGCTCGGGACCCGGTCCCTCGCCTCGTCCGAGGTCGAGTTCGACGGGGCGCTGGCCTGGCCGGTGGGCGAGGAGGGCCGGGGGGTCCAGACCATCATCGAGATGGTCAACCACACCCGGCTCGACTGCGTGCTGGGCTCGGCGGCCGGGATGCGCCGCGCGATGGCCGAGGCGACCCATCATGCCGCACACCGCTCGGCCTTCGGCAGGCTCCTGATCGATCAGCCGCTGATGCGCAACGTACTGGCCGACCTGTGCGTGGAGTCCGAGGCGGCGACCCTGCTGGCCATCCGCTTGGCCCGAAGCTACGACCCGGGCGACCAGCCGGGCGAGCTCCGGCGGGCCGGGACCGCGGTGGCGAAGTACTGGGTGTGCAAGCGGGCCACGCCGCTGGTCGCCGAGGCCCTGGAGTGCCTGGGAGGCAACGGGTTCGTCGAGGAGTCACCCATGCCGCGCCTCCTCCGGGATAGCCCGCTGAACTCGATCTGGGAGGGGTCGGGGAACGTCATCGCCCTCGACGTCCTACGGGCGTTCCAGAAGGAGCAGGGCTCGTTCGGGGCGCTGATCCAGGAGGCCGAACTGGCGAAGGGGCTCGACCCGCGGTTCGACGCCGCTCTCGGCGAAGCCGAGGAAACCGCCGGGCACCTGGCTGCCCTGCCCGATGAAGCCTCCTATCTCGCCCGGCGGCTGGTCGAACGGCTGGCGCTGCTGCTCCAGGGCTCGCTGGTGCTCCGGCACTCGCCGCCGTTCGTGGCCGAGGCGTTCCTGGCCTCCCGGCTCGCCAGGGACGGCGGGAGCGCCTTCGGCACGCTGCCGGCCGGGGTGGACTGCGCGGCGATCATCGACCGGCACCGCCCCAGGCTCGTCTCGGCTTGAATCCCCCCCACGCGGCGGGGGTAGGACTCCGCCGTGAGGCGAGCAGACCCCAGGCCCCCCAGCGAGGCATTGGGTCTCATCCCCGACCGGCCCTCGGTGCCGAAGCTCCGGAGGGCCGCCGAAGGTTGCCGCGCCTGCGCGCTGTGGGAGCGGGGGACGCAGACCGTGTTCGGGGAGGGCTCGGCGGCATCCGAGGTGATGCTGGTCGGCGAGCAGCCGGGCGACCGCGAGGACCTCGAGGGCCGGCCGTTCGTCGGGCCCGCCGGACAGCTCCTCGACCGTGCGCTCGAGGCCGCCGGCATCGACCGCCGCAAGGTGTACGTGACGAACGTCGTCAAGCACTTCAACTGGGAGCCGAAGGGCAAGCGCCGGATCCACAAGAAGCCGGCCGCCGAGCACATCCGGGCCTGCCGTCCGTGGCTGGAGGCGGAGCTTCGGGTGGTGAAGCCGAAGGTGTTGGTGTGCCTGGGAGCCACTGCGGCCCAGGCCATCGTCGGGCGGGACTTCCGTCTGTCGCGGCACCGGGGCGAGTTCGTCGACACCGACCTCGATCCGATGGTGACAGCCACCGTCCACCCCTCCTCGATCCTGCGCGCGCCGGACGATCGCGCGCGGCGCGAGGCGATGGACGCCTTCGTCGCCGATCTGCGGACCGTCGCCCGAGCCCTCGGGGGTGAACCTTCGACGAGAAGGGCCGCCGGGTAAGCTACGGGGCCATGCCGATCGTCGCTCCCTACGGGGCCTGGCGCTCACCGATCTCGCCCGACATGGTGGCTGGGGCGGCCGTTCCGCTCATGACGTGCAGGCCGGCGGGCGGCGGGGCGTGCTGGCTCGAGGGTCGCCCGCTGGAGGGCGGGCGGATGGTGCTGGTCCGCCGGGCCCCGGACGGCCGGGTCCACGACGTGACCCCTCCGGGATTCAACGTCCGGACCCGGGTGCACGAGTACGGCGGGATGTCCTTCACGGTCCGGGGCGAGGACGTCTTCTTCTCCAACTTCGACGACCAGCGCCTGTACCGGCAGCCCCTCGACGGCGGCGACCCCGTCCCGATCGTCGCCGAACCCGCCGCGCCGGCCGCGCACCGGTACGGGGACCTCGACTTCACACCCGACGGAGCGAGGATCTACTGCGTCCGGGAACGGCACGAGGACGACGGCGTGTTCAACGAGCTCGTGACGTTGCCCGCCGACGGCTCGGCCGAGCCGGTGGTGGTGGCGGACGGCAACGACTTCTATTCGTTCCCTCGCGTGAGCCCCGACGGGCGCCTCCTCGCCTGGACGACCTGGAACCACCCGAACATGCCGTGGGACGGCACCGAGCTGTGGGTCGCGGAGCTGTCCGGCGACGGCGGCGTCTCCGACCCGCGGCTGGTGGCCGGCGGTCCGGACGAGAGCGTCTTCCAACCCGAATGGAGCCCGGGCGGCGTGCTCCACTTCGTCTCCGACCGCACCGGCTGGTGGAACCTGTTCCGGGAGCGATCCGGAGCCGTCGAGGACCTGATGCCGATGGAGGCGGACTTCGGGTTCCCCCAGTGGCTGCTCGACGAATCGAGCTTCGCCTTCGTCGACGAGGAGCGCATCGCCTGCGCGTACGTCCGCGAGGGGCACCATCGGCTGGCCCTGCTGCACGTCCGGGATGGCCACATGGAGGACCTCGACGTCCCGTACACCCACGTCGGGATCACCATGGAGGCCCAGGGGACCACGCTCTATTTCGTGGGGGCGAGCTCGACGCAGCCGCCGGCGGCGATCTCCCTGGACCTGGCAACGGGTCACGAGGAGGTCCTCCGGCGGAGCCTGGAGGTGGAGTTGGACCCCGGATACCTCTCCGTGGCCCGGCCCATCTCGTTCCCCACCGAGGGGGGGATGACCGCCCACGCCCTGTTCTACGCGCCGGCCAATCCCGACCATCAGGGCCCGCCCGAGGAGCGGCCGCCGCTGCTGGTGCTGAGCCACGGCGGGCCCACCGGCATGACCGCCCCGATCCTGAACCTGGGGATCCAGTTCTGGACCAGCCGCGGATTCGCCGTGGTCGACGTGAACTACCGGGGCAGCACCGGGTATGGGCGCGCCTACCGCGACGCCCTGAAGGGCCTGTGGGGCGTGGCCGATGTGGAGGACTGCGTCAACGCCGCCCTCTACCTCGCGGAGGCGGGCGAGGCCGACGGCCGACGTCTGGCGATCCGAGGCGGAAGCGCCGGGGGCTACACGACCCTCTGCGCCATCACGTTCCGGGACGACTTCGCCGCCGGCGCCAGTTACTACGGGATCGGCGACCTGGAGACGATGGTTCGCGACACCCACAAGTTCGAGTCTCGGTACCTGGACCGGCTCGTCGGCCCCTATCCCGAGGCCATCGAGGTGTACCGGGAACGCTCGCCCGTGCACCACGTGGATCGGATCTCCACCCCGGTCATCATGTTCCAGGGCCTGGAGGACGAGGTGGTTCCGCCCAATCAGGCCGAGGACATGGCCCGGGCGCTACGAGCCCGGGGGGTCCCCTTCGCCTACCTGGCCTTCGAGGGGGAGCAACACGGCTTCCGCAAGGCCGAGACGAACCGACGGTGCCTGGAGGCCGAGCTGTACTTCTACTCGAAGGTCCTGGGCTTCGACCTCCCGGACACCGTGGAGCCCGTGGAGATCGAGAACCTGCCGTGAACCGGATCGCGGACTACGCGCTGATCGGGGACTGCCACTCCGCGGCGCTGGTCGGGCGGGACGGTTCGATCGACTGGGCCTGTTTCCCCCGGTTCGACTCCCCCGCGGTGTTCTGCAAGCTCCTCGACGAGGAACGTGGCGGCGCGTTCGCCCTCGCGCCGAAGGAGGTGCGGTCGACCCGGCGCGCCTACCTCGAGGACACCAACGTACTGATGACCACGTTCACCACGCGGACCGGCGTCCTCGAGCTGACCGATTGCATGCCGGTGGCCCGCCTCGACGCAGGCTCCCCCACCGACGTTGCCTCCTGCCGATCGATCCTCCGCCGTGCCCGGTGCACCGAAGGGTCGGTCCGCCTGGCGCTCGCCCTCGAGCCGAGGTTCGAATATGGCGCGTTCATCCCTCGCTTCCGGTTGACCTCGCCGAACGCCGCGGAGATCGTGGGCGGGGCCGACGCTCTGTTCGTTCGCTCTACCCATCCGCTGGGCGCCGACCCGGACGGCGTGTGGGCCCGGTGGCCGCTGGAGGCCGGCCAGGAGGCGTGGGTCGAGGCGGCGTGGTCCCGGTCCTACGAGCTGCCCGATCCCGCCGCGGGCGGCCCGGAATGCGTTGAGGAGCTGCAGAAGCGGCTCGAGGACACCGTCGCCTTCTGGCGGGCGTGGATCGACGGATGCTGGTACCACGGCGAATGGGAGGGCGCCGTCCGGCGTTCGGCGCTGGTGCTGAAGGCGCTGACGTACGCCCCCAGCGGTGCGGTGGTGGCGGCGCCCACGACCTCGCTGCCCGAGCTGGTCGGCGGGATACGGAACTGGGACTACCGGTACACGTGGATCCGCGACTCCACGCTGACGCTGATCTCGCTGTTTGTCCTGGGATTCACGGAGGAGGCGGCCGCGTTCAAGCTGTGGCTCGAACGGACCGGGGCCGGACGGCCGGAGGACCTCCAGATCGTGTACGGGATCGGGGGCGAGCGGCACCTGCCCGAGCTCGTGCTGCCGCACCTGGAGGGGCATCGCGGGTCGAAGCCGGTCCGGATCGGCAACGCGGCCGTGAAGCAGCTCCAGCTGGACTGCTACGGCCAGATCCTCGAGGGCGCGTGGCTGTTCGGGAAGTCCGGGGGCGAGCTCACCGAGCAGAACTGGACGTTCCTGTCGGGCCTGACCGACATCGTGTGCGAGCGGTGGCGCCAGCCGGACCAGGGGATCTGGGAGATCCGCGATCCGCCACGGCACTTCGTTCACTCGAAGCTGAACTGCTGGGTGGCGCTGGACCGGGCCGTCCGGATCGCCGGGCAGTTCGGCCTTCGGGCCCCCATCGACCGGTGGTCGCGCGAGCGGGACGCCCTCCGCGACTACCTGGTGAACGAGGCGGGTGCGGCCGGGTGGTTCCCCCAGGCCGTGGACTCGCCGGTGGCCGACGCCTCGACCCTGCTGGTGGCCGCGGCGGGGCTGATCGCGAGCGACCACGACCAGCTGGCCCGGACCATCGAGGCGGTCCAGCGGCAGCTGGGCCGGAACGACCTCCTGTACCGGTACCTGGCCGACGACGGCCTGGAGGGGACCGAGGGGGCCTTCCTGCTCTGCTCGTTCTGGCTCCTGGACTGCCTCACCCACGCCGGGAGGCTGGACGAGGCCGAAGCGCTCCTGGACCGGCTCCTGGGGCTGGCGAACGACGTGGGGCTCCTGGCGGAGGAGGTCGATCCCGCCACCGGCGAGCCCCTGGGGAACTTCCCCCAGGCCTTCTCGCACATGGCCCTGGTGCTGTCCTGCGCACACCTCTCCGCGGCCAAGCGGCAGGAGATCCCGGCCGGTGCGAACGACTACGCCGAGCTGGCCCTGGACCGGCTGATGGCGCGGCTGGCCGCGCGGGAGGGGTTCGCGGCGAGCTGACCGATCGCTTCAGGACCAGTGTGGCTTTGGGCGGCTGGG
>DASWCX010000233.1:0-5215 GCA_036395815.1 Actinomycetota bacterium
GCTCGACGAGATCGGCTCCGAGGAGCCATCGCCCGCAGTGGGCCCAGTCCCCCTGAGCCTGCTCGCCGGGAGCGGTCTCGAACCGGATGACGGGATCGACCTCGGACCGGTCGGGCCGAAGGGGCCGGACGTGGCGGACCAGGGACGGGTAGGAGCCCGAGTACTCGAGGTCGTGAAGCTCCCGGAACAGGGTGGTGACCCGGAGCTCAAGGCACAGGTCCAGACGACGGGTGACGTGGGCCAGCTGGGCGGGGGTGAGCCCGGCTGGTGCTTCCCGGGGTGGGTAGCGCGGGACGTCCCCGGCCGTGGCGTAACGCCTGGCCGTACGCCAGTTCACCTTGAACTCGCGGGCGATCTGCTCGACGGACCACCCGTACTTCGCGTGCAGGACGTGCATCACGATCCAGTCCTCCTCACACTGCATGGGTCCCTCCTGTCCGGAGCCGGCGTCAACACCGGGACCGTGGCAGGGGGGACCTGCCGTTTCCAGCACCTACGCCAAGGCCCCCGGGCTACCCGGAGGCCCCTGCTCTTTCGTGATCAGGACTCTGCAGTTTTCGTGATCGCTAACAGCCGGGAGCGGCCCAACCTCTTCTCTCCCCCGGCGTGGTCGCGACGGGAACGAGGGTCGGGTTCGTGGCCCAGTGGGAGGGGGCGACCCGGCGCTATACTGGCCTGCGCTGCCCCATGGCCGGGGGCGCATGGGTGGCCCCCATCGTCTAGCGGCCTAGGATGTCGCCCTTTCAAGGCGGAGACACGGGTTCGAATCCCGTTGGGGGCACGCGAACCACATATGGTCCCGTGGTGTAGCCCGGTTTAACACGCCGCCCTGTCAAGGCGGAGATCGCCGGTTCAAATCCGGTCGGGACCGCGAGGCGCCCCTCCGGCGAAGCCACGAGGAGGCCGCCGCCGGGCGAGGTAGCTCAGTTGGCAGAGCACGCGGCTGAAAACCGCGGTGTCGGCAGTTCGATTCTGCCCCTCGCCACCAGCAGCCGGGTGTCGCCCCGGGGTCGCCGGTCACTCGCCGTCAGGGCGCTACGGCGAGCGCGCCGGCTCCCAGGCCTTCAGATCCTTCCCGTGGTCGACTCCTGGAGCAGGCTCCTGATCTCCGACTCGCGATAGCGCCGGTGGCCGCCGAGGGTTCGGATCGAGGAGAGCTTCCCCGCCTTGGCCCACCTCGTGACCGTCTTGGGATCGACCCGGAACATCGCGGCGACCTCCGCCGGAGTGAGCAGCTTCTCTCCATTCTCAGCGGCGTTCTTCACCCACCCCTCCCCCCCAAAGCCGCACGCGCGGCAATTCGGGCGAATTGTTGCCGAAGCAAGCCACACCGGACATAGGCAATCGGCACTAATTTCGTTGGGCGATATTGACTACGGGATGATGAATCGCTCGACATGGCCTCCCCGTCCCCTAGTTGAGCGACTCCCGGCTCCGGGCGTCCGCCCACCTGGCCGCGACGGACTGGTACAGCTCCACGGCCCTGGCCATGCCGGCCGGATCGCGCACCGCCTCGATGGCCTCCTGGATCTCACGCCCGCTGTGGTCGTTGTCGAGCTCGTCCCACGTGAACAGCGAGGACACCGAGGCGTAGTCCAGCTCGACCACCGACTGGGAATGGAAGGCCGAAAGCCACTGCTCGAGGTCCCGCACCAGCTCGGTGACCGGGGCCAGTTCGGAGCGCCGGAGGAGCTCGAGGGCCCGCTCGGCCCGCGACCTCGCCAACCCGACGGGGGTCCAGTACGAGAGGCGGTACTCACCCGATGCGGACTCGGCCAGGGTGCGTTCCCCCTCGTCCACCAGCACGAACCACCGGATGGGAACGTGCCACGGGCTCTGGAGCATCGACGGAACCGCGGAGGGCTCCCGCCGCTTGATCCGGGCCAGCTCCCGGGCGGCCCGGCGGGCCTCGGTGTCGGGGACGAACGCGTCGGCCATCTCGAACGGGGCCGACTCGCGCAGGGACAGGATGCTCGCCAGCACCCGAAGTCGCGTTCGCCAGGGGCACACGAAGTACCGCCCGTCGACCAGCCGGATCTCGGCGTCGTCGCCGTCGTCGGAGGCGATCAGGCCGAGCCGGCCTCCGACCACCGCCGACTCCTCGCGGTAGACCGGCCGGACCGGGGCAGGCCGTCCCCCCGAGACGATGTAACGCTCCCAGGCCGAGCGCTCCTCGTCCGCGTAGCTGTCCAGTGGCCGGAAGACCCGCAGGTAGGCGCAGGGGATCACGGCCGCATCATAGGTGTGGCGGCGCCTCGCCGCCAGCGAAACTGACAAGTCGGCGGGCGATCTCCGGATGTTCGCGAGCCCCCGGGCGGGGAAGGAACGGTCCGGTGGATGGCCGATCCACGACCGGATCGCCTCTCCGAGAGGTGAAAAGGCTGCCTGCTATAGTGGCCGCGCCAGCGGGCCGACCAAGCCGGGAGGCACGGGTGAGAGAAGCGCCTGGGCCCGTATCGGGGGCCACCAGCCAGTGACCGTCTTCGATCAGCTGGACGGCGAGTACGAACAGGTCGTGTTCTTCCACGACCCTCCGACCGGGCTCCGAGCCATCGTGGCGATCCATTCGACCACCCTCGGGCCATCGCTCGGCGGGACCCGGTTCTACCCATTCGAGTCTGAAGACGATGCGTTGCACGACGTCCTTCGCCTGGCCCGAGGGATGACCTACAAGGCCGCGGCGGCCGGGCTGGACCTGGGCGGCGGCAAGGCCGTCATCATCGGGGACCCCAAGCGCATCAAGAGCGAGGAGCTGCTCCGGGCGTACGGACGATTCATCGAGACCCTGGGGGGCCGGTACATCACCGCGGAGGACATCGGGACCTCGCGCGAGGACATGGATGTCGTCCACCGCGAGACCCGCTACGTCACGGGCATCTCGCCCGAGCTCGGCGGCTCCGGCGATCCATCGCCCGTGACCGCGTGGGGGGTGCTGCTCGGCATGCGGGCCTGCGCCGAGGAGGCCTGGGGCGAGCACCGGCTGGAGGGCCGGCGGGTCGCCGTGCAGGGCGTCGGCAAGGTCGGCTACCACCTGGTGAAGCACTTGGTCGAAGAGGGCGCGGACGTTGTGGTGTCCGACGTGGACGTGGACAACCTGGGCCGGGCGGTGCGCGACTTCGGGGTCGACACCGTGGAGACCGACAAGATCCACGCCGTCGACTGCGACATCTTCGCCCCCTGCGCGCTGGGCGGGGTCATCCGCGACGACACCCTTCCGGAGCTCAAGTGCAGAGTGGTGGCCGGATCGGCGAACAACCAGCTGGAGCGTCCGGAGCACGGCGAGGCCCTCGCGGAGCTCGGGATCGTGTACGCGCCTGACTACGTGATCAACGCCGGCGGGTTGATCAACGTGGCCGACGAGCTCCAGGGCTACAACCCCGAGCGGGCGAAGTCACGGGTGGAGCACGTGTACCGCACCCTTCGGGAGATCTTCGAGATCGCCCGGGACCGCCGCATCAGCACGGCCGCGGCGGCCGACGCCTTCGCCCTCGAGCGGATCGGGAAGGTCGGCCGGGTCCGCCTGACCTGGGTGCCGGGCGGGCGAGGGTGGGCCCGCATCTGGGCCCGCGATTGAGCGATCCGGCGCTCCGGCCATGACCGACACCACCGAGGCGCGGCGATGACCGACACCACGACCCTGTCCGCGGATCCGAACCAACCCCTTCGCCTGCTGCCCCTCGGCGAGCTGCCCGCCGGCGACGTCTCGGCCACGGGGCTGGGCGACGACGACCTGCGTTCGCTGTACCGCCTCATGGCGCTGATCAGGAGGGCCGACCTCGAGGCCACGGCGCTGCAGCGCCAG
Organism: Actinomycetota bacterium; assembly: GCA_036395815.1. Classification (GTDB taxonomy): domain Bacteria; phylum Actinomycetota; class UBA4738; order UBA4738; family UBA4738; genus DASWCX01. Next base: position 3,803 of record DASWCX010000233.1, read on the forward strand.
GGCGAGCTGGCCGTGTACCCGCCGCTGATCGGACAGGAGGCCGCGCAGGTCGGGTCGGCGTTCGCCTTGACCGAGCAGGACTGGATCTTCCCCTCGTACCGCGAGCTCGGGGCGGCGGTGGTCCGCGGCGTCGACCTGGGCGAGTACCTTCACTTCTACCGGGCCACCTGGCACGGGGGGACCTACGACGCGGCCGCGCACCGGTTCGGGCACGTCAGCGTGCCCGTGGGGTCGCAGGTGCTGCACGCCGTGGGGTACGCGATGGGTTCGAAGCTCGACCGCCTCCCGGTGGTGACCCTGGTGTACTTCGGCGACGGCGCCACGTCCGAGGGCGACTTCCACGAGGGCTGCAACTTCGCCGCGGTGTTCGGCGCCCCCGTAGTGTTCTTCTGCCAGAACAACCAGTGGGCGATCTCCGTGCCGCTGGCTGCCCAGTCCCGGGCCCCCATCTGGAAGAAGGCCGAGGCCTACGGCTTCCCCGGGGTGCAGGTCGACGGCAACGACGTCCTGGCCGTGTACCTGGCGACGAAGGAGGCCGCGGACCGGGCCCGGGAGCACGGGGTCCCGACCCTGGTCGAGGCGGTCACCTACCGGATCGGACCGCACTCGACGGCCGACGACGCCACGAAGTACCGGACCGCGCAGGAGGTCGAGCGGTGGCGGGCGCTCGACCCGCTGGCCCGATATCGTGACTGGCTGTCGGCCACCGACCGTGCGGACCAGGGGTTGTTCGAGGCCATCGAGGAGGAGGCGAAGGACTTCGCGGCGAAGCTTCGCCGCGACGTGGTCTCCTCCGGGCCCCGGCCGGTCGAGGAGCTGTTCGAGTGGGTCTTCGCCGGCGACCTCCCGCCGCACCTGGCCAGGCAGCGCGACGAGGCGATCCGCTTCGCGTCCGAGGACGGGCCCGATGACTGAGGTCACGATGGTCAAGGCGCTGAACGAGGCGCTGCGCCACTCGCTGGCCGACGACCCGCGGTCCCTGGTGCTGGGCGAGGACGTGGGCAAGCTCGGCGGGGTGTTCCGGGTCACCGACGGCCTTCAGGCGGAGTTCGGCGACCAGCGGGTGTTCGACACGCCCCTGGCGGAAGCGGCCATCGCCGGCGTGTCCGTGGGGCTGTGCATGGCCGGCTGGCACCCTGTGGCCGAGATGCAGTTCGACGGCTTCTCCTACCCGGCCCTGGATCAGGTCATCAGCCACGTGGCCAAGTACCGGTACCGCTCCCGGGGCCGCCAGCCGATGCCGATGGTGATCCGCATCCCCTACGCCGGCGGGTACGGCGGCGCGGAGCACCACAACGACAGCCCGGAGAGCTACTACGCGCACACCGCCGGGCTGAAGGTGGTGACGCCGTCGACCCCGGTCGACGCCTACCACCTGCTCCGGGCGTCCATCGCGGACCCCGACCCGGTCAT
>DASWCX010000234.1:0-10418 GCA_036395815.1 Actinomycetota bacterium
CAGCGAAGGCTTTCCGTTCGGCCTCCGTGGCCAGGTGCAGGTCCCACCCCCGCTCGCCGGGCGATCCGATCCGGAACCGCATCCATCGTCCCAGCTTGTCACCGACCACCCGGTACGACGCGTTTCCGTCCCAGTAGTCCTGTCGAACGTCCAGGAGGACCGCCCCCTCCCTGACCAGGGTGAACGCCGTGTGGGGGCAGGCAAAGGCCGAACTGCCGTCCTCGTTGGCGCTTACCGGCCAGGTGACCTCCTCGACCACGTAGGCCACCCCGTCCACCTCGTGGCGGACCCGATCCTCTGCCGCCGCGACGATGGCCCGAGCAAACTCGCTCAGCGGGTCGGACCCGCCAGATGCTCCCTCGAGCGCCTGCTCCGGTTCCACGAACGCATCTACCCCGCGGGGGCTTCGGCTTCGGACCGCTCTCGAAGGGCCTCCAGGGCTCCCGGCCGGAGCAGGTTGTCCGGGTCGGACATGACGGTCTCGTAGGACTGCTCCATGATCGCGATGATCTCCCGGGCCCGCTCCAGCGTCTCCGGCTGGTACAGGTTGCCCTGCAGGATCCGGACCACCTTCTCCCGGAACCGCCGCTTGACCGCGTACGTGGTGAACAGGTTCCGCAGCTTGTAGAACAGGCTGATCAGGTCGTACCAGGCCTCCACGCCGCTGCCGACGCTGTCCTCGTACTCCTTGAACGCGACCTCCTCGTCCTTCTCGCCGCGAAGGATGGCGTCGATGGCCTCGTACGCGTACAGCGACGAATACGCAGCGATGTCGACGCCGGTGGAGAACACGGGGTCGACGAACCGTACGGCGTCCCCGATCAGGAGCCACCCCGGCCCGGTGAGCTGATCGATCACGTAGGAGTAGTCGGCCTCGATCCACCACGGACGGATCCTCTCGGCGTCCCGCATCACGTGGGTGAGCGAGCGGTTCATCTTCATGAGCGAGCCGAAGAACTCCTCCCCGCTCTTCCCCGACTTCTGGAAGTCCTTCTTGTCGGTGACCACGCCGACGGAGGTGATCCCGTTTCGCATGGGGATCTGCCATGCCCACGACCGTTCGAGGTCGAGGAAGTGCAGGAACAGGAACCCCTCGAATCCCGGGGGGTTCGGCTCCACGCCCCGGAACCAGGAGTAGATGGCGAACTGGTTGAACACCGGATCCTTCTTCTTCAGCTTGAGCTGGTTGGCGATCATGCACCTGCGTCCCGAGGCGTCCACGACCACGGGCGCGAAGATGTCCTGCTCCCAATCCCCGGTCACCCTGGTCCGCACGCCCACCGCTCGATCCCCGTCGAACAGGACCCGATGGACGTTCACTCCTTGAAGGACCTTGGCCCCCTTCTCATGGGCGTGCCGGAGCAGGAGGGTGTCGAACACGTCCCGCTCGACGTTGTACGTGAACAGCTGGGGGGCGCCCGGTGGCGGGAACTCGCCCAGCCGGAGCGAGACGAATTTGCCCGCCGGCGCCCTGGGGGCCGTCCAGCACGCTCCCGGTTTGTGCACGAAGCCGGCGTCCTCGATCTTCTCCAGGAACCCGATCTGCTTGAAGATGGGGTTGGTCGACGGGGTGATGGACTCGCCGACGTGGTCCCTGGGGTGGATGTCCTTCTCGACGATCAGCGACCGATAGCCATTCATCCCGAGCAGGCAGCCAAGGGTTGCCCCAGCCGGCCCTCCTCCGATGATGACCACGTCGTAATCCCTGCGTGGCTCGGACACGAGACCCCCAACTCGGTGTGGAAGAAGAGGCAAGAAGTGTGGCAAAAGGGACGGGGGACAGTCAACCAGGGGGGCTGTGCGCCGGGTCACAGCTCTGGGGTGACCGCACGCACCCGTCCGCTGTGCGCCCCGGCACTCGGAAGGCATGAGATGGATCACGCGGATAGCCCTTGCCACGGACTGGCTCAACCGGCAAGAATTTGGCCGATTTGTCCACGGATGAATCCATCCCGATCCGAGAGAAGGAGGGTTTGCATGGCGATGCGTGAGAAGACGGCTCGCCGGAGTGGCGGCATCACGTTCCACCATCCCGGAGCGTTCTGGTTCGGCATCTCAGCTGCCACCGTGGGGACGCTGCTGACCCTGCCGGAGTACTGGGCGGCACGGCACACCTGCAAGATGGTCCCGGTCACCGTGCCGGGGTCCCCCCTGGTCAAGCAGTGCTACGTGCTGGCCGGGAAGGGCGTCGACGGGGCGATGGCGTTCGGCATGGCCCTGATGCTCATCGGCATCGCTGCCACCTTCTACGGCCTGTTCCCTCGGCTGTCCGAGGTCAGCAAGGGGTACATCTCACGGATCCGGGTCCGGGCCATGGACGACGCCCCCCTCAAGCCGGCCCACGTCGCCCTGCTGCTCGTGATGGCGGTGGCGGTGACCATCGACATCATGAAGCCCACCCAGCTGTCCTTCGTGGTGCCGGGCATGGCCAAGGAGTACGGCCTGAAGACGCCGGCGAACGTCCTCGCCTCGGGTCCCCGGGTGGCCTGGCTCCCGCTCTCGGGCATCACCGGGACGGTCCTGGGCTCCTTCATCTGGGGCTTCCTTGGCGACCGGATCGGGCGACGGGCCTCGATCCTGCTGGCGGCGCTGCTGTTCATCGTCACCTCCGCCTGCGGGGCCATGCCCAACTACAACTGGAACTTCGCCATGTGCTTCATCATGGGGATCGGGGTCGGCGGGATGCTCCCCATCGCCTTCGCCTTGCTCTCGGAGACCATCCCGGCCCGACATCGAGGGTGGCTGATGGTGTTGATCGGGGGCGACGTTGCGGGGGCCTACATCATCACCAGCACGTTGGCCACGGCCTACATCCCCACCTACAGCTGGCGGATCATGTGGCTGATCGGGATCCCGACCGGGGTGCTCCTGATCGCCCTGAACTACTTCATCCCCGAGTCGCCCAGGTTCCTGCTGGCCAACGGCCGCGACGAGGAGGCCCGGGCGGTGATGGAACGCTACGGGGCCCAGGTGGTCGAGGCCGATCTCACGGAGTTCAAGCAGGTCGAGGAGCGGGTCAGGAGCCGGTTCGCCCAGCTCTTCGAGCGGCCGTTCGGCGGCCTGTCCGGCGCGCTGATCCTGTTCGCCCTGGCCCTCGGGTTCATCACGTTCGGCTTCCAGCTCTGGTTGCCCACGAACCTGACGAAGCTCCTGGCGGCCAAGGGGCTCACCAACACCGAGGTGACCTCGGACCGGATCCTGAGGAACGCCTCCCTGATCGGGTTCCCGGCCACCTTCGTGGTGGCGTGGCTCTACGGGTTCTGGAGCAGCAAGAAGACCATGATCCTGCTGGCGGTCCTCACGGCGGTGACGCTCGGGCTGTTCATCGTGAAGGGCAACAGCCTGGCCAGCCACATCAGCCTGCTGAAGTTCTACCTGGTCCTGCTGCTGATCGGGGTGAGCTCCGTGGCGGCGGTGATCGTGCCGTACAGCTCCGAGGTGTACCCGACCCGGATCCGATCGCGGGGCACGGGACTGCTGGCGGGGGCCACCAAGGCGGGCGGGGTGCTGGTCATCGCCCTGGTGGTGTTCGGGATCGCCATCCCCAGCATCCGGATCACCGCGATCTGGGGCGGGGTGACCATGGCGCTGGCCGCCGTGGCGGTGGCCGCCTACGGGATCGAGACCAGGCAGAAGCGGCTCGAGCAGATCACCGCAGAGGAGCTGGATCACGCCGAACCGCAGACCCAGGCGCCGACGTCGGTGCGCTAGCCCGCGGATCGGCCTACCGAATGGGTGAGGGGCCCGGCGACGGGCCCCTCATTCTTTTGCTGCGAAGTTCGTCCCGATCAGGCGTCCCACTGCTCGCCCCACCGCCGGATCACGGAATCGGCGAGGTGGGCCAGCGTGTCGCGGAGGAGCCCGGCGCCGGGGCGTGGGGGGGAGGGGTCCTCGGCCTCGGCGACATCGGGGTGTTCCACGGAGGGTCCCGGCTTCGAGGCGGGAACGGCGAGTGCCTCGGATTCCGCGGCCGCCCGGAGTCGCTCCAGCACACCCTGGAGCTCGGAAGGCTCCGATCCGCTCTCCGAGCGTTCCGGTTCGCGATACCGCGCGTAGGTTCGAAGCCGAAGGGCGTTCGCCACCACCGTCACGCTCGAGCCGGCCATGGCGCCGGCGGCGACCAGTGGGGAAACGACGCCCACCGCCGCCAGTGGGATCATCAGCCCGTTGTAGGCGAAGGCCCAGGCCAGGTTCTGCCAGATCACCCAGTAGGTCTTGCGCGCCAGGACCAGGCAGTCCACCACCAGCCCGATGTCGCTCCCCATGACCAGGACGTCGCCCGCCTCCCGGGCCACGTCCGTTCCGGTCCGGAGGGCGATCCCCAGGTCGGCCTGGGCCAGGGCCGGGGCGTCGTTGATCCCGTCGCCGACGAAGGCGACCCGCTTCCCGGCGGCCTGGAGCCGTCGGATCTCCTCGACCTTGCCCTCGGGGAAGACCTCCCACACGGCGTGGTCGATGCCCACCTCGACGGCCACGGCCTCGACCGTGGCCCGGCGGTCCCCGCTGACCACGCCGGCGTCCAGCCCCCACGTCCGGAGACGGCGGACGGCGTCGCCGGCGTTCGGCTTCAACGTGTCGGCCACCCCGATCAGCCCGATCACGATGCCCTCCTTCGACACCGAGAACAGCGTGAGCCCCCGCGCCGCCAGCCGGTCGGCCCGCTCGGCCACCTCGGCCGGCAGTCCGTCGGGCCGCCCCACCCGGACGGCCGATCCCTGCACGATGGCCTCGATGCCGGCCCCCGGCTCGGCCCGGTGGCCTGAGGACTCGGGCACCGAGACGCCCAGCTCGGCGGCCCGCCGAAGGACGGCCCGTGCGATGGGGTGCTCGGACCCCGACTCCGCCCCGGCGGCCAGGCCCAGGACCTCGGCCTCCTCGGCGCCGGCGAGGGCCACGACCTCCTGCACCGTCATCTCCCCTCGGGTGAGCGTCCCGGTCTTGTCGAACAGCACGACGTCGATCCGCCGGGCGGCCTCGAACACCTCACCGCCCTTGAACAGGATCCCCAGCTCGGCCGCCCGCCCCGTTCCCGCCAGGATCGCGGCCGGCGTGGCCAGGCCCAGGGAGCACGGACACGCCACGAGCAGCACGGCCGCTCCGTACATGAGGGCCTCCCCGACGCCCGTGGTGTCGAAGAAGTAGCGGACGAACGTCGTCAGCAAGGCCAGGGCGATGACCCGCGGGACGAAGGCGGCCGCCACCCGGTCGGCCACCCGCTGGATGGGGGCCTTCGACGCCTGGGTCCGCTCGAGGAGGCGGACGATCTGTGCCAGCCTGGTCTCGTCGCCGACCCGCGTCAGCGCCACCACCACGCGGCCGGGGCCGTTCAGCGAGCCACCGACCACCTCGTCTCCCGGTTCCACGTCCACGGGGAGGGACTCCCCGGTGATCATCGACAGGTCGATCGAGGACCGGCCCGAGCTGACGGTGCCGTCGGCCGGGAAGGTCTCGCCCGGCAGGACCACGACACGATGTCCGGGCCGGAGGTCCCGAACGGAGACCCGGCGTTCGGCCCCATCCTCCAGGAGCGTGGCCTCCGTGGCCTGCTTCTCGAGCAGGAGCCGGGTGGCGTCTCCGGCCTTCGCCCTGGCCCGGGCCTCCAGGACCTTGCCCAGCAGGACGAGCGTGATGATCATGGCCGCGGTGTCGAAGTACACGTGGTGGCCGCCCGACAGTACCGCGGCCAGGCTGTAGCCATAGGCCGCCAGCGAACCCGCGGCGATGAGGGTGTCCATGGTGTGCGTTCCGTGCCGGGCCGCACGCGCCGCGGTCCTCAGGAAGGGCCAGCCCCCGTAGAACTGGACCGGAGTGGCCAGCAGCCAGGCCACAACGGCGCTGGCGTGGCTTCCCTTCGCCAGCACCAGCGAGAACAGCAGGACGTAGAACGAGCAGACGGCCGAGACGAGCAGGCGGCGCTGGTAGTCCGCCACCTCGTCCGGCCGATCGGCCTGCCGGTCGCGGAGGCTGGCGCCGTAGCCCGCCTTGCGCACCGCTTCGATCAGCGGCTGCGGATCGGAGACGGTGGAGCGCACCACCGCGCTGCGGGAGGCCAGGCTGACGGTGGCCTCCTCGACGCACGCCTGCCGCCTGAGGACCTTCTCGATCCGGTAGACGCACGAGGCGCAGGTCATCCCCTCGATGTCGAGGATGAGTTCGAATCCGGCCGATGAGCCCGCCATGCTCTCGACCTCCCGGGGGCTACATGCCGCCCATCGTCGGGGAGCCGCCCATCGGCATGGCGCCGCTCGCCGGGTGCAGCCCGCCTAGCAGCGCCGGGTGGACGGCCGCGCCCACGGCGAAGCCGAGGAGGACCAGGCCAACCGCAGCGGTGAACGTTCGGGTGTCCGGCAGGAGCTTCTCGCCGAAGATCACCACCGCCAGGGCCGCCATTGTCGAGATGCTCATGGCGCCCGTCGCCAGGAAGATCGCCATGAGGGCGGCGCAGCACCCCACGCAGACCGCACCATCGCGGAGGCCGGAGAGGAAGCCCCCCGGCACCGGTCCGACCCCCGTCACCGGTCCGACCCCTGAGGGAGCGGCCATCGGCATCCGGCAGTGTTCCAGGGCCCGCCGCTTGATCGGGGTGAACTGGTACAGGCCGGCCAGGGCGAAGATCCCGACCCCGAGCCATCTGGCCGCTCCCGGGGAGCTGTTCACCAGATGACCGGTGCCGACGAAGGCGGCGAAGGCCAGCATTCCGTACATCGCCCAGGGGGCGAGAAACCCGGCACCGAAGGCCAGCCCGGCGCTCACCCGCGCTCCCTGGTTGGCACGACCCCGGACCAGTGCGCCCTCCCCGGCGGCCAGCGGGCCGATGGCCGGCAGCATCATCGCGGCCATCATCGCCACCCACATGGCGATGAAGAAGGCGAAGGCCATGCCCATCGTGCCCGGTCCAACGCCCATGTCCCGGGCGCGGGTGACCGTGTAGATCCAGGCGCCCGCCCCGAGCATCGCGAGCACCGTCCACAGGGGCGCGATCTCGGACCACCGGCGTTGATCGAAGGCTCGTACCGCGGAGGTTCTCGTGCTCATTCGGCCTCTCTTTGGAAGGTCGTCTCGCCGCCACGCGCGATGCGGGCCAGGCCCGATCCCGTGCATGCTAGCCGAGCGCCGCCGATCCCCGCCAGTGTTTCCGCTCACCTGGTCGGTGTGCGCGAGGTCACAGGTCCTGAAGGGGCGTGAAATCGCTCACTCCTCTTCTGTGCGGGAGAACACGGGCCAAATCGTTGCCTTGTTCGCGGCCGGGTCGGGAGAATGGGCGCGCGGCTCGAGTCCGGCTCCGCGGCGGACTCGGGCCATTCCGATACCAACGGTCGGACGGCGCCCCAAGGCGCGGGAAAGGAATCGTGGTATGGCCATCGCAGCCGCGCCAGGACATCCGAAGGGCAAGCTCTCCGCGATCAGCTACCAGCATCCCTGGGCCTTCTGGTCCGGCGTGGCCGCCGTCACGGTGGGAGTGCTCATGCACCTGCCGTTCTATTTCGCGGCCAGGCACGACTGCAAGATGGTGCCGAAGACCATCCCCGGCTCTCCGCTGGTGAAGCAGTGCTACATCTTGGCGGGGAAGACCCCGGACGCGACGATGTGGTTCGGGATGCTCCTCATCCTGATCGGCCTGGTGGCCACCGCGTACGGCCTGTTCCCCCGGCTGTCGGAGGTGAGCCGCGGCTACGTCTCCAAGATCAGGGTTCGGGCCATGGACGAGGCGAAGATCAATCCGGCCCACGTCGGCCTGCTCCTGGTGATGGCGGCCGCCGTCACCATCGACGTAATCAAGCCCACCACGCTGGCCTTCATGATCCCCGGCGCGACGAAGGAGTACGGGCTGAAGCATCCGATCCTGAATCCCCACGGCCTCGGCCTGAAAGCCGCGTATTACCCGCTGAGCGGGATCAGCGGGACCGTGATCGGGTCGTTCATCTGGGGGTGGTTCGGGGACAAGATCGGCCGCCGGGCCTCGATCCTGCTGGCGGCGATCATCTTCGTGGCCGTTGCAGTGTGTGGCGCCATGCCCTGGTACCCGGCGAACCTCGTGGTCTGTTTCATCATGGGCCTGGGGGTCGGCGGGATGCTCCCGATCACGTTCGCTCTCCTGTCCGAGACCATCCCGGCCCGCCATCGAGGGTGGCTGATGGTCCTGATCGGCGGCGACGTGGCGGGCGCGTACATCATCACCAGCTGGATCGCCTCAACCATCGCCGCCGACAACCGGTATGGCTGGCGGATGCTGTGGCTGATCAGCCTCCCCACGGGGTTGATCCTGATGGTCCTGAACCACTGGATTCCGGAGTCGCCGCGATTCCTCCTCCAGCACGGCCGGGAGGAGGAGGCTCAGGCCATCATGGAGCGATACGGAGCCGTGGTGGTCGAGGGCGAGGACTCCCTGCTCAGGGTGGAGAAAGACGTCAAGAGCCGGTTCCTCCAGCTGTTCGCGGGGCCGTTCGGCGGGCTCGCCTTGATCCTGCTGCTGTTCGGCCTGGGGATCGGCATCGTCCAGTACGGCTTCCAGCAGTGGATCCCGTCGAACCTGCAGAAGCTCGGCTTCACCTCGGTCACGTCGGCGAAGATCCTGCGCGACTCCGCCCTGATCGGGTTCCCGCTGAACTTCCCGATCGCGTGGCTGTACGGCTTCTGGGGCGCCCGCAAGACGATGGCCCTCATGGCCGCGACGACCGTGGCGGCGCTCATCGGGTTCGTGTTCGCCCCCGCCAGCGCCCTCGTCCACACCGGCCACCAGACGACGTTGCTGTACTTCCTGCTGATCGTGCCGATCTGGGGGATCAGCTCGCTCACCGCGGTGGTGATCGCCTACGCCTCGGAGGTCTTCCCGACCAAGATCCGGTCGCGAGGCACCGGCCTCGCCGCCGGGGCCACCAAGTTCGGAGGCGTGATGATCCTCGCCATCGTGGCGGCGTCCATCGCCGCACCATCCATTCGGGCCACCGCCCTGTTCGGAGCGATCCCGCTGACGCTCGCCATCGTCGCGCTCATCGTGTTCGGGGTGGAGACGAAGAAGAAGCAGCTCGAACGGATCACCGCCGAGGAGATGCACGAGGAAGTCCCGCTGCTCGCCCCCGTAGAGTAAGGGGAACGCATGCGGACGGAATCGAACCTCGACGCTGATGTGATCATCATCGGTGGTGGGCCCGCGGGGGCCGCCCTGGGAACATTCCTGGCCCGGGACGGCCACCGGGCGATGATCATCGAGAAGGACATCCACCCACGCGACCACGTGGGGGAGTCCCTGACCCCGTCCACCAACCTGGTCTTCGACAAGCTCGGATTCCTGGACAAGATGAACGACGCAGGGTTCATCCACAAGCCCGGCACCGGGTGGAACGCCCCACGATCGCCCCTGTGGAAGTTCGTCGACATCTGGCTGTTCGAGTATCCGCTCGAGGGGACGCCCCAGCCTTACACCTACAGCGTCGAGCGCGACGTGATGGACACCATGCTCCTTCGGCACGCCCACGAGAACGGGGCGAAGGTCCTCCAGGGCGTGAAGGTCAAGAACGTGATCTGGGAGAACGACCGGGTGGTCGGCGTCCGGGCCTCCGCGGGCGACGGATGGGAGCGAGACCTGCGGGCGAAGATGGTGGTCGACGCCACCGGGCGGCGTTGCTTCATGGCCACCCAGCTCGGCCTGAAGAAAAAGGATCCGAACTTCAACCAATTCTGCATCTACTCGTGGTTCAGGGGCGTCAAGCGGCCTCCGGAGAAGTACACGGGGTTCACCCTCTTCTACTTCATCGGTCTGAACAAGGCATGGTCATGGCACATCCCGCTACGCAACGACGTCATGTCGATGGGCGTGGTGGTGAACAAGGACGACTTCCAGAAGTCAGGCCAGGACACCGAGGAATTCTTCTACAGCCTGGTGCGGCGGAACCGCACGTTCACCAACGCCATGCAGAACGCGGAGCGGATCCGTCCCTGGTGGATCGAGGGGGACTACTCGTACAAGATCGACAGGTTCACCGGCCCCGGCTGGATGCTCGTCGGGGACGCCGTGCGGTTCGTCGACCCGATCTTCTCCTCGGGCGTCGACGTCGCGCTGTTCAGCTCGCTGTACGCCTACGAGACGATCCAGGAGGCGTGGAGCAACGGCGACCCGGTGAAGCCGTTCCAGGATTACGAGCAGCGGGTGACCGCGGGAGTGGACATCTGGTACGACATGATCGAGACGTTCTACAAGCTACAGAACCTACTGACCCGTTTCGCCACCGGAAGGCGGACGAAGGAGCTGATCATCCGGACCCTGCAGGGCAACCCATACATCCCGCAGACCCAGGTTCGGGCCCGCAAGCTGCTCGCGGCGATGGAGGAGTCCTACCAGAAGGTTATGTCGGATCCCAACAACCTGCTGCGGCCGTGGAATCTGAACACCCTCCTGAGCGAGCACACGGAGTGGCGGG
>DASWCX010000235.1:0-10694 GCA_036395815.1 Actinomycetota bacterium
GTGGTGTTCGCCGCCGGCGTCGTGCTCGCGATCGCCCCGGTCGCGGATGCACGCTACGGGGACGTGGGTCTGTCGATGCGGCCGTCGACCCTGATGGTCGTCGGGTCGCCGGCCGGTACGGGCGAGCTCCAGCGAACGTTCGGCGCGGTTCCGGGCGTCCGATCGGTGATCCCGCTTTCGACCCTCTCTGCGGCCGCCCCGGCGCGGGAGGCGTTCAGCGCCTGGATCGCCGACTGCGCCGAGCTCAGAGCGGCCCTTACCGAGCCCTTTCCGCGGTGCTCGGCCGCGCCGGGCTACCGCGGCCCCTTCGCCCCCCGATGGCTGAGACCGGGAACGGTCCAGAACTTCACCCTGGACGGCTGGGACACGGACCGCCGCTTCCCCATCCGCCTCCCGACGGTCTTCGTGTCCGCCAACATTCGGGAGAACGGCTGGGTGGGCGGCAGCGATGTCATCCTCCCCCCGAGCGTGCTTAGCCGGAGCGCCAGGCGACACCTTCATGCGTCCGCCACGCTCGTCCGCACGGATGGGTCCGATGCGACCGCCGAGCGGATTCGGAACGCGACGGCGGCCATGGACCCTCTGGGACAGGTCCAGACCCTCCAGGAGACCGTGGCTCGCCACCGCCACACAAGCTTGCAGGTGGCCTCGCTGGTCAATCTGGGCATGCTGGTCGCTCTGGGCATCGCGCTGGCGAACCTTCTGGTGGTGACGGTGGATCACGTCCAGGAACGGCGCCGAGCGGTTGGGGTGCTGGTGGCATGCGGCGTCCCGCTCAGGACGCTGTCCCGTTCGGTGGCGGTGGAGGCGGGGTTGGCCGTGGTTCCGGCCGTCGCCGCCGCGGCCGTCTTCTCCGCGGTGGTGGCGCACATCTTCGGGGCGATCATCGAGCAGCCCATCTCGTTCCCCATCGGGCAAGTGTCCGTGCTGTCGACGCTCACGGTCGCGGCCGTCGGGCTGGTGACCGTGTTCACCATGCCCGCTCTCCGCAGCGCGGCCAGGCCGGAGACGTTGCAGGTCGAATGAGCGACCGACGGGGCAGAGCGGCGCATCGGCGCCGGGTCCGGATGACCACTCGAGGTCGCCGGACCATGATCGCCTTGGGCATCGTGGCCGTCGCGCTGGCGGGCATCGCCGCGTCCGGCGCCCTCTCCCCCCGTGGAGCCGTCTCGATCCCGAGCGATCCCTGCGCCAGCCCGCCGGTGCTCCGGACGCACCGGGGGGTGAGGCTGCAGCCCAGCGCGCTGACGGCGTTCAGGAAGGCCGAACGCCTGGCGGGAAGCCGGATCATCGTGGTCCAGAGCTACCGGTCGTGCGCCCAGCAGGCCCTCGCCTGCCAGGGGATCTGCGGGAACGCGGACGGCTGTCCGGGACGGTGCCTGCCGCCGGGGAAGTCCTATCACCAGCTCGGCGCGGCCGTAGACATCACGGCCGCCGAGCTCGGGTCGTCCCGCATCGTGAGCGCCCTTGAAAAGGCCGGGTGGTGCGAGTCGGTCCCGGACACGGACCCCGGCCACTTCTCGTTCGGCGGTTGCCACTGAGTCCACCATCCGGAACGAGCTCTACCTATGACTTGAGCCTTGGCGGTTGCTCGACGCTCGTTCGGGGAACAACAACCAAACCATGCAACGGTACTGGGGACGATACCGGCGACGGCCCCGCGTCTCGGTCCTGGTGGTCGCGATCTACCTCATCGTTGGGGCGTTCGTGGCGGCCAGCCACCACTATTTCAACCATGTGGGGGACGCGAAGGGGATCGCGGACGCCGTGCTCGCCATCCTGCTCTGGCCCCTGGTCCTGCTCGGGCTCAAGATCACCCTCTGAGGCCGGCCTTCGCGGGGTGTACCGGCCTCCGCCGCCGGGTAGATGCCCATGGGATCGGGCCGGGCCCTCCCGAGACGGGACCGGCCGTGAGGATGGAGGGCACGATGGACTCGGCCAGGGAACACCCCACCGAAACGACCGCGCAGGAGCCCCGGATCGTGGTCGTGGATCCGACCGAACGGACCCCGTCGGACCGGTCGATGGTCGAGCTCCTCCGGGCCATCGGCACGGAGACCGCCACGCTCGTGAGGAAGGAAGCCGAGCTGGCGCGCCAGGAGATGATCCAGGCGGTCACGGCACGGCTGATGGCCGCCGGTGCGGCCGCGGCGGCGGGTCTCATGGGGCTGTTCGTGCTCGCGTTCCTGGCGCTGGCCGCGGCGGCGGCCCTGGACAACGTGATGCGTCCGTGGGCTTCGCGCCTCATCGTGGCCGGCGGGTTCATGCTCATTGCGGCCGCCGCGGGCCTGGTCACGCTGCGAAAGATCAAGCGTCCGCCGATGAAGCCGGAGGAGACGGTGCGGACGGTCAGGGAGGACGTCGAATGGGCGAAAGCGCAGCTGAAACGGTAAGAGAGATCGAGGCCACCAGGACCCGGCTGGAGACCGATCTCCGCGAGCTCGAGGACCGCCTCCCCGCTCCCGCCGTCTGGGCCAAGCGGGTGGTGGGCGTGGCGGTCGGAGGCGGGATCGGCGGCGCCATGTTCTGGTTCGGTGTCCGGCGGATCCGCAAGCGGCGGAAGGAGAAGTCGGCCGCCGAGGCCGCCCGGGCAGCGCAGGCCGTCGTCAACCTGATCCCCGATCGGTGGAGCGAGGCACTGGAGCGGGCCGCCGAAGAGGGGCGGTGGAAGGGATGGCTGGCCGGCGCCGGCGGGGTCTGGCTCCTGCTCCGACTGGCCGAGCTTCGACAGCTCAGGCGGATGAACCGGATGCTGGTGGCGACGGGCCACCCGACGCCGCACCTCACCTAGAGCCGGTCCTTCGGCCCCCGTTTCCCGTAGCCTCGGTGGTCGGTGACCGAGGCGCAACGGAAGGTGGCCTGGCTGCTTCGCCGGCACGCGGAGTTCTGCCGGCGCACCTCTTCGCTGTACGGGACGCTCCTGTGGGAGGCTGCGGGCGACGTCGAGTCGGGAGGCCCTTCCTGGGCCGTACTTCGCGGCAGGGAGGGGGACTCCGAGGAGACAGCCCTCGCCCTGCGGTTCATGGCGGCGGTACACCGGGTGGTCCTGGAGGGCCGGGCTCCCGACCTGGCCGCCCACTATCCGACGGCGGGTGGCGGTGGCCCGCCGGAGGAGGCCTGGCCGGCCTTCCGGGCGACGCTCGAGCGGCACGCGAAGAGCCTCCGGGAGCTGGTGGCCCGGCCCTGTCAGACGAACGAGGTGGGCCGCTCAGCTGCTCTGCTTCCCGGGTTCCTGATGATCGCCCGGACGACCGGCCTGCCGCTTCGGCTGCTCGAGATCGGGGCCAGCGCGGGCTTGAACCTGCGGTGGGACCGGTATCGGTACGAGGGCGCCGGCGTGGCCTGGGGCGACCCGGCCTCGCCGGTCCAGGTGACCGTCGCGTTCGCCGACCCGCCCCCGCCGCTCGATGGCAGCGTCGAAGTGGTCGAGCGGCGGGGCTGCGACCCCACCCCACTCGACCCGTCCGCCCCCGAGGATCGGCTGACGCTGATGGCCTCGATCTGGGCCGACAACCTCGATCGATTCCGGCTCCTGGAGGCCGCCCTCGAGCTCGCCCGGAGCGTTCCGGCTTCCCTCGACCGGTCCTCGGCCGAGGCATGGCTGAGAGGCGTGCTGGCCCCGCCGGCCGATCGAGTGGCCACCGTGGTCTTCCACTCGGTGGTGATGCAGTACCTGGATCCCGCCGAGCGCGAGGCCGTCCGGCTGCTTCTCGAGGAGGCCGGCGCCCGGGCCACCGCTGCGAACCCGATGGTCTGGCTCCGGCTCGAACCCGAAGGGGACTGGCGACGCGAGCGACCCCACGCGGTCCGGCTCACGATATGGCCCGGGGGCCGCGAGGAGAAGCTGGCCGAATGCCATCCGCACGGGCGCCCGGTCCACTGGCTCGCGGCCCGGGATTGAGGGCTCCACGCGCGACGGAGAGGCTCCGTGGTGGAAGGGAGAGCGGATGAACCGGTGGACCGGGGCGACGAGGGTGGTGGCCCTCGCGGCCGGCCTCCTCACGCTCGCTGCCGGGATCTGGGCCTTCGCCGCCCCCTCCTCCTTCTACCGATCGATCGCCACGTTCCCTCCGTACAACCGCCACCTCGTCCACGACCTTGGCGCCTTCCAGATCGGGCTGGGGGTGACGCTGCTGCTGGCCCTCTTGTGGTCCGACTCGCTCCTGGTCGCCCTGGCCGGATTCGCCACGGCCGCCACGGTCCATTTCGCCGGGCACGTGATCGACCACAACCTGGGTGGTCACACCGCGACGGACCTCGTGGGGCTCGGGCTGCTCGCCGCGGCGACCCTGGCCGCGGCTTTGGCCCGGGCCAGCCGGTGCTGAAGCCTACTGGTCCCGGTCTCGGGGCCTGCCCACCAGCTCACGCTTGAGCACCTTGCCGGTGGCCGTGCGCGGGAGCTCGTCCACCACCTCGACCCTCCGGGGCACCTTGAACGAGGCGAGCTGGTCCCGGCACGCCCGGAGGATCTCCTCGGGATCGGCCGAACCGACCACGAAGGCCATCAGCACCTGCCCGTAGTCCGGGTCCTTCGCCCCGGCCACCGCGACCTCTCGAACCCCCTCGACCCCGCGGATGACGTCTTCGATCTCGGCCGGATAGACGTTCTCCCCACCCACGACGACCATGTCGTCGGCCCGGCCCTCCACGAACAGGTAGCCCTCCTCGTCGAGATGCCCGAGATCCCCGATGGACATGTAGCCGTCGCGTTGGGGCTTGTCCTCGCCCGTGGTGTAGCCCTCGAACCGCGCCGAGCTCTTCACATGGATCTCGCCGACCTCTCCTGGCTGCAGCGGGTCCCCCTCGGGGGAGAACACGGCTACCTCAACCCCCTGCACGGGGCGGCCCAGCGTCCCCTGCTTCCGGCGCATGTCCTCCGGGGTGGCGATGGCGACCCAGCCCGCCTCGGTCGAACCGTACAGGTCGTACAGGACCTCGCCGAACGTGTCGGCCACCGCGGTTCGAACGTCCTCCGGGATGGCCGCCCCGCTGGCCAGCAGGATCCTGAGGCTCGACAGGTCCCGCCGGTGCCTGGTCCCCTCGGGCAGGGAGACGATCCGCCGGATCATGATCGGGACCATCGCCGCCGCAGTGACGGCATGCTCCTCGATCAGCTCGAGCGCCTGCTCCGGATCGAACTTCTCCGGCAGGACGAACGTGGCTCCGATGAGCGTCCCGGCCACCAGCGCGAGCAGGCCGAACGAATGGAACAGGGGGGCCGGGCACAGGATCACGTCGTCCCTGCGGAGCGGGACCACCCGAAGGAGGCCGGCGAACTCCCGGACCCCCGTCACCGCGGCGTCTCGGGCGGCGCCCTTCGGCGTCCCGGTGGTGCCCGAGGTGTGGATGATGACCTTCGGGCTCCCGCGCCGGAGGGTCAGGGGGAGCAGGGGTGCGTCGGTCCGGGAGGCCAGGAGCTCCTCGTACGGGGCTGAATCCTCGACAGCCTTCGACACGTCGCCCACGGCCACGAGGGCCGGCCCGTCCACTCCCGTCTTCCGGACCTGGTCGGCGTGGAGCACGTCGTACACGAGGGCCTTCGGGCCGGCCTGGTCCAGGGTCGCGGCCAGCTCCTTCGGCTTGGCCCACGTGTTCAACGGGGCGGCCACGATCCCGGCTTTCTGGGCGGCGAGCATGCACTCCACGAGCTCGCGCCCGTTCCGGAGCAGCAGCGCCACCCGGTCGCCGCCCCGCAGGCCGAGTCGCGCGAATGCATGGACCAGCCGATTCGCCCGCCGGTCCAGCTCGCTCCACGTGAGCTCGCCCTGCCGGTCGATGATGGCCGTCTTGTCCGGGAGGGCGATTCGGTTGAGTTGGCTCACGATCCCGAGCGACGCCCCCCGCCCCAGGAGCCACGGCCACGACGCGGCCAGCCCAACCGCGCCGTGAAGGTCGAACGTACCGGCCCGCCAGAACGTCTGAAGGGTGGCAGGGCGAACGATCTCCAGTCCCTGGCGCAGGTCCGAACGGAGCCGTCCGATCACCGGGCCGCCTTGGCCTTGGCCTTTGCCTTGGCGGTGGCCGGCGGACGGGCCGGACGGCTCTCGAACTCGAGCATTCTGCGCACAGCGAGCAGGGTGGCCGTCATGTTCCGGCCAACCACCCGTCCCGCGATGCTCTCGACCAACCACGACCCCGGACCCTCCAATTCGAACTCGATCTGGAGATGGAGCTCCGTTCCGCCGGTGGCGGGGCGGATCGCCCACCGGCCCCGCTGGGTGATGCCGGCCTCGGACTCCCACTCGATCAGCTCGCCCGGCCGCCATCCGGTGATCCGGACCAGGCCCCCCGCCTCGATAGAGCCGACCCGCATGAGCACCTTGAACCTCGCCCCGAGGCCCCGCCGGCGGCGGCTTCGCGGCTCCCATCGGGTCAGCCCGACGAAGAACTCGGAGGCTCGCTCGGGATCTGAGATCAGTGCGAACACCGCCCCGGGCTCCCGGTCGATCAGCAGGCTCCGATGCAACCGTTTCATCGGCGCCCCTACATCGTGCCCGACAGGACGCGCTCGGCCGCAAGGGCGGTCAGCGCCTCCTGCATCCGCGAGGTGACGTAGTCGTAGGCCTGGTTCAGGTCGGGACGCTGCCCGAAGGTCTGGCGGAGATCGATGGGCGGGAGGATCTCCTGGCGGATCTTCGCCGGCAGGGGGATGTGCCCGAAGAGGTCGCCGACGTTCACCCCCCACGGCAGGGCGAGCGAGATCGGCACGACCTTGAGCCGGGCGATGCGGTCCAGCCCCAGGGCCCGGGCGATCCGCCGTCCGTCGGTGATCGGCAGGAACGTGTCCTGTCCCCCCGATGAGACCACCGGCACGATCGGCACCTCGCTGGCAAGGGCCAGCCGCAGGAAGCCCTTCCGGCCGTCGAACCGAATCTCGTGGCGAGCGGTCCACGGGCGGTGGGTCTCCACGTCTCCCCCCGGGTAGACCAGCACGCTGGCCCCGGTGGCCAGCGCGGACTCGGCGATCTTCGGCCCGGCGGTGATGATGCCCCATCGCCTCCCCAGCGAGCCGACCACCGGCCACGAGGTCACCAGCGAGTGGGCCAGGGCGTAGATCGGACGCTCCACCCCGAAATACGTGTTGAACGCGAGCATGAACACCATGCTGTCGGGGCTCATGTTCCCCCCGGAGTGATTGCCCACGAACAGCAGGGGACCCTCCTCCGGGATCCTCTCCAGACCGCGGACCTCGGCCCGGAAGTAGAGGGACGTGAGCAGCCACATCAGCGGCAGCTGCCTGCGGATGTAGTCGGGGTCCCGGGCCCCGAGGTCGGCCGCCGCGCCGGCCACCAGTCCCTTGCGCTCAGGCGGGATGGGGGAGCCGCTTCCACGGGCCGGTCGCCGGGGCGTCGGGCGCTGGGAGTCGACGGCTCGTTCCATCACGCCGCCAGGAAGTCCCGGATCATGGCGTGGGTCCGGTCCGGCCATTCGTACTGGGGCACGTGGCCGCAGTCCTCGAGCACCGCCGAGGCCGAGTCGGGGAGCGCCTTCTGCACGTGCCGGGCGAACGCCGCTGGGACCAGCCGGTCTCGCGCACCCCAAACGAACAGCGCCGGCCGGGACAGGCTCGGGAGCCGGTCCCAGAAGCCGCGTTCGCCGTAGGGCTCCTCGAGGTAGATCTGCCGGGCCGCGGAGAAGAACGCGATCCGGCCTCGGGGGGTCGAGAACACCCGGAGGAACTCGTCGGCGGCGGCGTCGTACCAGGCTCCCGGAAGCCGGGAAGGCCTGGCGAACATCCGCCTGATGGATCGCACCACCTGGCGGTGCGACACGGGCACCGGGAGCAGGGCCAGCTCCGGCCGCAGGATCCGGGCGATCCGGACGAACTCGCGATACCTGATGAACGCCGGGGAGGGCATGAGGAGCACGAGCCGGTCAACCCGCTCGGGACTGGCGAGACCCAGCTCGAGCGCCACCCGTCCGCCCATGGAGTTCCCGACGATGTCCGCCTTCGGGATTCGGACCCGCTCGAGGAACTCGGCCAGCCACCAGGAGAAGAAGTGGGCATGGTAGGCCCGCATCGGCTTGGCCGAGTCGCCGAACCCGGGAAGGTCGGGCGCGACCACCCGGTGGTCCCGGGCGAGGTCCCACAGCGTGGGCAGGAATGAGGCGTTCGTCGCGCCCAGCCCGTGCAGCAGGACCACCGGCTCTCCTTCCCCGGCCTCGAGGTAAGCGGTCCGGATGCCCGCAGCCCGGACGGTCTTCCATCGAGGCCACCGGGCCGGGGGATGATCGGGGTTCAGCATCGAGTCCAGGCGCAGGGCCAGGGCCAGGTTGCCTCGCACCCGGAGCCGCCCGAGGAGGAAGGCCTCCACTCCCGAGCGATCGCCCCGGAACACCTCCGAGACGGTCCGGGCATCGGCGGTCACCCGGACCGTGGGACGCTCCGGAACCCCGGATTCGATCTCCATGCGGCCCGACCCGATCCGAACGGTCCACCCGCCGTTTCGAGCACCGTCGATGGCTACGGTCGCGTCGAGGTCAGCGGGAACGAGCGCTCCGGCGGCCTGGCGCCGAAGCAGCCGCTCGAGCTCACGAGTCGATGGGCCGGACGTCCTCGCCGGCCTCGGATCGGAGGCTGGTCCATTCACCACGACGACCATACGCGAGACCGAAGGGGGCGGCCGGTGTTCCGACCGGTGTTACCCGCCCGGGCCGGGTCTTATGGCCCCACCCACCGCCGCGGACGGACTAGAATGCGCCAGCGGCTACCGAAGGAGGGGGAATGATCTCTGTCCAGCTGGACGTGTTCTCCGGAAGACCCAACCCGAGGTGGACGCTCTCCCCACGGCGGGCCCGCGAGCTGGTGGAGCGGGTCCAGGCCGATCCTCGGGCCGTGCTCCCGCGGGACGCCGAGACCGTCGGCCTCGGCTACCGTGGGTTCGTCATCGAGCACCTGTCCGAAGGGGACGCGTGGTCGAGGGCGGGCCTCCCGGCCACCGCGCGCATCGGCGGCACCCGCGTGTCCGGTGGCGAAACCGCGGACTGGCTGCTCGGTACGTCCGCCGGCACCCGCGCCGGCGTCCCCGGACAGGTGCTCGAACACTCGCGAGAGGCCATCCGTTCGGCGCGGCCGGACACGCCCTCGACGTACACCGCGTGCGCGAAGTCCTTCTACACGTCGGACACGGACTTCAGCTACTGGAACAACCCCCAACATCAGTACGCGAACAACTGCTACAACTTCGCCGACAACCTTCGGACGGACACCTACGCCCAACCCGGGCGCGCCGCCGGGCACATGTACACGGAGATCAGCTGCCGGGGTGTGGCCCCGGCAGCAAGGTGGGACGGCTGGAGGGGGCAGTGCCAGACCGAGAACAACCTGAACGTTTGTCTGGTCATCTGGCCATCAACTGACTTCCACTGGTACCGACTGTGCCAGAACGGCCACTGGTGCCACAAGCCGGGTGGGACGCCGGCCCGGAATTACGACGATTCCGGCCACCTGATCACCGATCCGGAGACCTGCGACCGCGGTCCGTACACGGTCTTCTGCCGGTACTTCCGGGGCTGGGGCGTGATCGTCGAGTAGCCGGATACCCGAAGCTGGACGAGGACATGGGCGAGATGGGGCACAGTGACCGGTGGTCCGGGGGCCGGAGCCCACGCGTGGATCGACGTCTACAGCGGACGGCCGGCGCCCGAGTGGACGCTCACCCCGGAGGAGACGGAGGAGTTGCTCTCGCTGCTCGCGACGCTCGCGTCCGGTGGAGCCCCGCCCCCGGCGGGCCTGGGGTATCGGGGCGTCCTGGTCAGCATCCCGGGGGACTCCGGCGTCGCAACGCTGCGGGCCGGAGGAGGCGTCGTGGAACCAGAAGCGGAGGCCGGGGAAGCGCTGGCGGATCCCGGACGCCGGGTCGAACGGTACCTGTGGAAGAGCGCCCGGCGGCATCTGGCTCCGGACGTGATCGAGACGCTCGAGCCGCATGCCCATCTCGAACCGTGAGCCTCGAGGCGAGCGCCGCCCGGCTCGGCACACCGACGAAAGGGAGCTGAGGACCATGGATGATCCGAAGGTGGACCGGCGGACCTTCCTGAAGGTGGCTGGGGCAGGCGTGACCGCCTCGGCCATCGCCCTGGCCGTCCCGGGAGTGGCGCTGGGCGCCCCGGGCGCCGCGGCCGGTGCGGAGCGCTTCCTGCTGGGCACGGCCCGGGGCCACGTCGATCCCTCCGTTCTTCGCTACGTCTCGCGCGCCATCGCCTCCTGAGCTCCAGGTTCGGGATCCATCCGCCGGCCGCCGGGCGCGGGGTCGGCTGACGGATCCGGAGCGGCGGCCCCGGCCGGGCCTCCCGGCTCGCGCCCTCCAGACCGTCCTGCTCGCGGCGGTCTACTACGGGTCGGCCCGCCTGAGCCTGAGCCTCGCCCTGATCGCGAGGAACGTCACCCCACTGTGGCCCTCCACGGGGATCGCCCTCGTGGCGTTCCTCGTGCTCGGCCGCAGGGTCTGGCCCGGGATCGCGCTGGGGGCGCTCCTGGTCAACGCTCCCATCAGCTCCTCGCCGGCCGCCGCGGCCGCCACGGCGGCGGGGAACACCCTCGCGCCGTTCGTCGCCGCGGAGCTGCTCCGGCGGGTGGGCTTCCGAACGGAGATCGACCGTCTGCGCGATGCCATCGCCATCGTGTTCCTGGCAGCGCTGACGAGCATGCTCATCAGCGCGACCCTGGGAGCCGTTACGCTCCTGATCTCCGG
>DASWCX010000236.1:0-7844 GCA_036395815.1 Actinomycetota bacterium
TGGTGGCGGCCCGCGCCCGGCCCGAAGGTTCCGACTCCGCCTGGCAGGAGAAGGGCGCCTCCAGGGGCCTGTTCCTGTGCCTGATGGCCTCGTGGGTGGCTGCCACCGTCGTGGCCGGGGCGGCTCAGGCGGCAGGGATCCCGGTGGCCGGGGCCCGGCTCACGTCGTACCTGTTCGCCGTGCCCATCCTGGCCGGGGTGTTCGTCTGGTGGCTGGCCGGGCGGCTGGCGGCCCGCCTACCCGGTGCCCTCGGGACGGTCGCCGCGGTGGCCGTCGCGCTGCTGGTGGTGGGAGGATTCGGGGCGGTGGCCTGGCAGACCGGCCGCGATCGGATCCCCTACTTTGAACCGGAGGGCGTGCGCGAGGCCGCCGCGGCGGGCGCGTACGTGGCCCGGTTCGCTCCCGGAGCCAGGGTCGACTACCTGGTGGCCAACCCGAACGGCGACGGCGCCACCGGCGGCCGATGGTGGCACGAGACCCGGGCGGTGCTCCCGCCCTCCGAGGTGGTCACCGCGGACCGGTTCACCGGCCGCCCCGACGAGTTCCTGTCCGCCACACCCGGAGACATCATCGGGATCGTGCTCCGCCGATACAACAGGGCGGGGTACGGTCGCGCGCTCTCCGACGGCTCCGGCGTCCTCGTGGCCCCAGGCGTGGTGGCGCTCCGCGGACCCGATCCAGGCGGACCGATCGCGTCCGCGCCGCCCCCCCAGTCCGACCTCAGGCTCCGAAACCTGGCGTGGCTGCTCCCCTCGCTGGTGGCCCTGCTGTTCGTGGCCGGCTCGGGGTGGGCCGCCGCCCTGTTGCCCATGGACCCCGTCACCATGGTCGCGATTTCGCCCGCCCTGGGGACGGCGGTGCTCTCGATCGCCGCCCTCGGGTGGGAGCGGCTGGGGTTCGGATTCGCCTCGTGGGAGGCGCTGCTGATCGTGGCCCTCTCGACCGTGGCCGGGTGGGCAGCCGTCCCCCTCCGTCGGGTCAGGCGCCCGGGACCTCCCCGGCCCTGAGGCGGGCTCCGGCGGACGTGGCTCCGTCGGGTACCTTGGCCCCCTCGGCCAGGACGGCGCCCTCGACCAGGGCTCCGGCTCCCACCACCGAACCCGGCCCCAGGATCGAGTCGCGGACCCAGGCGCCCTCCTCCACCGTCGCGCCGGCCAGCAGCACGGAGTCCTCGACCTGGGCCCGCGGGCCGATCGCCGACCTCGGACCGGCAGCCACCCACCTGCCCAGGCTCGCCAGCAACGAGACGTCCGCCGACGGGTCCACGAACGGGGCCGGGTACGCGAGCCCGGACACCCGCCCCTCCAGCAGGTCGAACGTGGCCCGCAGGTACTTCTCCGGCGTGCCCAGGTCGATCCAGTACGCGGAGGACACGAAGCCGAACACCGGCGCGCCGGCGGCGATCAGCTTCGGGAACACCTCCCGCTCGATGTTCACCCGCGTCCCCGGCACCACCGAGGAGAGCGCCTCGGGCTCGAGCACGTAAGTGCCGGCGTTGACCGTCCCCGGCACGAGGTCCACCGGTTTCTCCCGGAACTCCAGGACCCGCCCGGCCTTGTCCACCGCCACCAGCCCGTAGGGCCGGGCGTCCTCCACCCGCCCCAGCGCGATCGTCGCCGCGGCGCCCCGGTCGCGGTGGTGGGCCACCAGCGCGGTGAGATCGAGGTCGGTGAGGATGTCGCCGTTCAGCACGAGGTAGGTCTCGCCGAGGTCCCGCGCGGCGTTGGCGACGGCGCCCGCCGTGTCGAGCGGCGTGGGTTCGGTCACCCAGGTCAGCGACGGCGCTCCCCGCCGCTCCCCGATGAACGCGGCGAAGGCCGGCTCGAGGTGCGGCGACGACAGCACGGCCTCCTCCACCCCGTGACGGCCGAGGTGGTCCAGCACGTGGCCCAGGATGGGCCGGTCCACCAGAGGGATCAGGGGCTTCGGGATGGTCTCGGTGAGGGGGCGCAGGCGGGTCCCCTCCCCGCCGACCAGCACCACGGCCTTCATGTCAGTGCTGGCTCCTGCGAAGGAGGACCACCTCGGCTCGCAGTCGCAGGGCCAGCCACGCGAAGGGGCGGGCCGCGGCCCGCCAGCCCGGCGACCGGAACTTGACGAAATACTTGTAGATGCTCCTCGAGTGCTCGACCACCATTCGCCGCGAACGGTAGCCGCCGGTGGAGACCCCGCCGATGTGGAGCACCTCGAGCTCGGGGGAGAACACGACCTCCCAGCCCGCCTGACGCAGGCGCGTGCACAGGTCGACGTCCTCCACGTACATGAAGTAGCGCTCGTCGAACAACCCGATCTCCTCGAGTGCGGCCCTCCGCAACAGCACGCACGACGCCGAGACCCAGTCGATCGCCCGCTCGGTCTGCCGATCCCAGTCCGCCATGGTGTAGGCCCGGGAGAACCGGTTGTCCACGAACGGCCCGAGGAACGAATGGCCGACCGCCTCGGCGACCGTGGGGACCTTCCGGGCCGAGGGGTAGATCGAGCCCTCGGGGTCCCGGACGATGGGGCCGATGGCCCCGGCTCGGGGGCGGTCGCGGGCCACCTTGAGGAACCCCCCCAGCGTCCCGGCCAGGATCTCGGCGTCGGGGTTCAGCAGGAACACGAACGGCGCCGACGTCGCCCTCATCCCCTGGTTCGCCGCCGCGGCGAACCCCCGATTGTCGGGATTCTCGATCAGCCGGACGTTCGGGTTCGCCTCCACCGCGCGGCTGGCGCTGCCGTCGTGCGACGCGTTGTCCACCACCACGACCTCGATCCTGGCGTCGCCGGCGGCCTCCGCCGCCGACCGGACGCACCGCCCGAGATAGTCGCCGGTGTTGTGGTTGACGATGACCACCGCGACGTCCGCGGGATCGTTCATGCTGCCTGGTGCGTCCGCGAGATCAGCAGGATGCCGCCGATGATGAGCAGCACGCCTCCCCACCGCATCGCCGACACGGGTTGATCCAGGACGAACCGGTCGAACACCAGGATCAGCACATAGGTCAGCGAGACGAAGGGGTAGGCGAACGACAGCGTCGCCTTCGACAGCACCACCAGCCAGAAGGCGGCCGACAGCACGAAGATGGCCAGGCCGGCGATCACGCTGAGGTTGGTCCCCGCCCGCCGGACCACGGCCAGGGGGGCCTTCAGGTCGAGCGGCCCACCATTGGCGGTCACCTGGTTCATCCCATGCTTCAGCGTCAGCTGCGCCACGGCGGCCAGGACCACCGAGATCAGGATCACCACGTAGAGCATCCCTCGTCCTTTCTCGGCCTCCCCGACCGGCACCCCGTGCGGGAGCGGCCTCACCGCCGGACCCCGCCGCCTGCCCGGACCCGCCCCACGGCGTCCCGGAGCGCGGTTGCCAGCTCCTCGTCGGAGGTGGCCACGACATCATTGGGGCCGGCCTGCTCCGCCAGCCCGCCGGCCGCCGTGACGATGGCCGGGGTCCCTATGGCCTGGGCCCGGGCCAGCACGCCCGAGGACCAGGCCCGCCGGTACGGCAGCACCAGCCAGTCGGCGGCGGCCACCCACCGATCGAAGTCCTGGTCGGAGAGGAACCGTTCGTCGAACGCCGCCCCGGACGTTCGCTCGCACGACGCTCGCAGTTCGGCGGCGTACGCCTCGTTCTCGGGGGTTCGGTCGCGGCCCGACCCCACCACGAACAGGCTCCCTCCTCCGGCGGCGGGGAAGGCCCGAACCGCGCGGTCGAAGCCCTTCGAGGGCTGGAGGAAGCCGGCGCAGACGAACACCGGCTCCGCGGCGCCGCCGATTCCGAGTCGTTCCCGGGCCACCTCCCGGGGCACCGGCGGAGCCACCGCGGCGGCCTCGTGCCGGATCACCGTGCCTCGCACGGCGATCCGGTAGTCGCGCTCAAGGCTCGCCCGTTCGGCCTCGGTGTGGAACACCAGGCGCGACGCCGTTCGGAACGCCATCCGCAGCAGCGCGTAGTCGGGCCGCCACCGGATGGGGCGATCGGCCTCGTGAACCAGGATCTCGACGTTGTGCCGGCGGAGCACCAGCCACAGCAGGCTCGCCGAGGTGAGGACCTTCGACACGGCCGCCCTCGGCGCGAAATACAGGGCTGGCTGGAAGTGCACGACCACCCGGTCGAACCCGGGGGCCATCGCGGCGGCCCGCCGGAAGGCCCGGCCCCCCACGAACTCGGCCCGGACGTCGCCCTCCCCGTCCGGGGGCGACAGGACCGTGACCAAGTGCCCCTCCGCCCGGAGCCGGGCCACCTGGTCGCGGGCGTACGCACCGATCCCGCAGTGGCGGGGCGGGTAGGACGAGACCACGAGGACACGCACGGTCAGAGCCGCTCCGACCTCGCCCGGACCGAGACGTACACCGGACCCGGGTTGTCCTCGCCGGGAGCCACCCGGAACGAGTACTGCTGCTCCTGCACGTGGTACACGCGGCTGGAGTCCCTCGAGTGCACCCCGAGCGTCACGAAGTACCTCCCGTCGACGAGCGGCAGGCTCTGCATCACGAACTGCACCCGGTGCTTACCCTCGAACCGAGGCCATCGCACGCCTCTCCAGTCGGTGTTCGTTCCGAACACGAACTGGTTGTGCTGGTCGTGCAAGGCGAACGACACCACGGGATCCTCCACCACAGCGTTCGCCTTGAGATCCATCTGGATCACCACCTCGTCCCCCGGCAGGAAGTGATCCGGCGTCGACCCGTCCGACCGGAAGATCTCGGCCGAGACGATCTCGATCTCCTTCGAGCCCCGGTCCCATGCGTAGGCGAGGTCCTTCTCCAGCATGATCAGCCGAAACGCCCGGACCACTTCGTGCGGATCCCCCCGGGCCTGGACGGCCCCCTGCCTGAGCAGCACCGCGCTCTGGCACACCTCCAGCACCTGGTGCACGGCGTGGGTGACGAACACGATGGTCCGCCCCTCGCTCTGGAACTGGCGCACCCGGTCGAGGCACTTGCGCTGGAATCCCTCGTCGCCCACCGCCAGAACCTCGTCGACCAGCAGGATGGCCGGGTCCACGTGCACGGCGACGGCGAAGCCCAGCCGCACGTACATCCCGCTCGAGTAGAACTTCACCTGCGTGTCGATGAAGTCCTCGAGCTCGGCGAACCCGACGATGTCGCCGAACAGCCGGTCGGTCTCCTGCCGGGTCAACCCGAGGATCGAGGCGTTCAGGTACACGTTCTCCCGCCCGGTGAGCTCGGGATGGAACCCGGCGCCGAGAGCCAGGAGCGAGGCGATCCGGCCGCGGGTCACCACCCGCCCCTCCGAGGGGCGAAGGATCCCGGCGACGATCTTGAGCAGGGTGGTCTTCCCGGACCCGTTCGGCCCGATCAGCCCCAGCGTGGTGCCCTCGGGAACCTCCAGCGAGACGTCCCTCAGCGCCCAGAAGTCCCGGGCGTTCATCCGGAACCGAACCGCCCGCTCCTTCAGCGTCGTCGGACGGTCCTTGTAGATCCGGAACCGCTTGCCCACCCCCTCCACGGCGATGGCTGAGGTCACAGCTCCTCCGCGAAGTCGCCCGAGAGATGGAAGAACGTCCGCCACGCCAGGACCAGCAGCCCGATGGACCCCGCGGTCACCGCCCCCAGCAGGATGGCCAGCCACCCCACGCTGACAGGGGCCAGAACCGGCACGGCCACCGGCCGCCCTCCCACCAGGTGGAGGGGCGAGACGGTTCGGTACAGGGCGCGCTGGAACCCCATGACGATGGCGGTCATGGGGTTGGCCAGGTACAGGTACTTGAAGTACCCGGCGTGATGTCCCAATGCGTCGTAGGCCGCGGCGCTCGGATACACGACCGGGGTCACCCAGAACCATGTGAGGAGGGCGAGGTTCAACAAGTGCTGGGTGTCCCGATACCTCACGTTGAGCGAGGCCACCCACAACGTGAGCGCCGAGGTGAACGCCAGCAGGGCCACCAGAGACAGCGGCAGTAGCAGGACGTTCAGCCCGATGAAGTCGTACCGAAAGGCCGCCAGGAAGATCAGCAGCACGATCGCCTGGAGCACGAAGTCGACTCCGGCGGCCCCCACCGAGGCGAACGGAAGGATCTCCCTCGGGAAGTACACCTTCGTCACCAAGTTCGCGTTGTCGACGACCGAGCGGGCCCCCAAGGCGAGTGAGGTGGCGAACAGATTCCACGCGAGCAGGCCCGAGAGCAGGTAGATTGGGAAGTGCGGGACACCATTCTTCAGAACCACCGTGAACACCAGGCTGAACACGGCCAGGTACAGGATCGGGTTCAGCATCGACCACGCCGCCCCGAGGACGGAGGACTTGTACTTGACCTTGACTTCCTTGCGGACCAGGTTCGCCAGGATCTCGCGGTCGCCGGCGATCTCCCGCAGGCGGGAGAGGGGCTGGAGCCGGGGCGGCTCGGAGGTCCGCACCGAAACGGTCGAGGTGGTTGCCAGAGCCGATCCTTTCATGCCGACCAGCGCAGGTGCCGGCGGTCAGGCAAGTCTAGCAAGGGCATTGAGGTGGCCGATCACCTAATCTTCGTCTCATGCGGGTCACTCGAAACGCTCGGCGCGTTCTCGCGGCCCTTGGGGTTGCGTGGATCGTGACAGTTGGCACGATCGCGGTGACCGCGGCGGATGGTATTTGGCGTGTGGCTCTCCTGACATGGGGGGCTATCGGCTTAGCTAATGTGCTGGCGTGGGGAATCGAACGCGACAGGCAATGGGATCGGGCATTGCGGGTGGCCTACGGCGTGGGAGTGGTCGTGGTTCTCGGGGCATTTGTCGTGGTCTTCATTCGGAACGCCAGCACGTAGACGCGCTTTCTCATTGGGTTCTTTCGGTCCCCGATCGCTGAGTTCCTTTCGGCTTGGTGAGGAGGCGGGTCACGGCCCTTCGGCGAGGCGCCGTTCCAGGTCCGCCACCCGCTTCCTGAGCTCCTTCAGCTCCCGGCCCGGCGTGTAGGCCTCTCCGTCGGGGAGGTCGCGGGCCAGCACCGCATTGGCCCCGATGAAGCACCCCCGACCCACCTTGATCGGGCCCAGCACGGCGGCGCCGGCCATGATCTCGGTCCCGTCGCCGATCTCGGGGAAGCCGTCGGCGAACTCTCCGTCGAACCAGCCCCTGGCCGAACCCCCCAGCGTCACCCCGTGCAGCAGCGTGACGTTCGCCCCGATCCTGACGCCCTTGCCGATCACCACCCCGGCGGTGTGCGTCAGGCGAAGCCCTCCGCCGATCTCCGCGCCCGGATGGATGTCGGCCCCGGTCAAGAAGAAGTTCGCCCGCCACACGAGCTCGGCCGCGGTGGTGTGGCCGCGCCGCCATAGCCGGTGGGAGCCGCGGTACAACACGATGGCCAGCGGCCCAGGCCGAGTCACCGCCCGTTCGACGGCCTCGGACAGGGTGGGCCTCCCGGCGTGGGTTCCCCGGGCCGAGAACAGCCTGGCCAGGTCGCCGCGCAGGCCGGGCGGGTAGGAGGGCCCGCCCACCGCTCCCTGCTCGGGCCCGGCCTCTTGGGATGCGTCCATCGTTTCGCCCTCTCCGTGGCGGGTATCACCGCCACACCTTCCCCATCGGTGCGTACGCTAGGCTGTCGACGTGCAATTTATCCGAGACATCGCGAAGAAGGTCCTTCCGAAGCGGTTCATCGAGTGGTACCGGCGGCGGCGCGCGCTGAAGCACTACCTCCGGGCGCTGGCGTACGAGATCTACGACCGCGGGATCCGGATGGAGCTCGACGACCTCGAAGGCCGCATCGCCGCCCGCCGGGACGGCTTCTACGAGCGGCTGGTGAAGGACGTGCTCGAACGCACCGAGCTCGTGTTGCAGGAGCTGGACCGGAAGATCGAGGGCACCGGCGCGCGGCAGGGCTCGGAGCTCCGGCTGCTCCAGGCCGAGGTGGAGGGCCTGCGGGCTTC
>DASWCX010000237.1:0-4956 GCA_036395815.1 Actinomycetota bacterium
CCCCCGCTGCCAGCGCGACCGGCACGAGGCGGCGGGCGATCACCTGGTCCACGATCCCGTACGCCTTCGCCTCCTCGGCCTCCAGGATGTAATCGCGGTCGGTGTCCTCGCGGATGCGTTCGATGGGCTGGCCGGTGTGCAGGGCCAGCACCTCCTCCATCCGGCGCCTGAGCCGAAGGATCTCCTTCGCCTGGATCTCGATGTCGACGGACTGCCCCTGGGCCCCGCCGTGCGGCTGGTGGATGATCACCCGCGAGTTCGGCAGGGCGTGGCGCTTCCCGGGCGCGCCGGCGGCCAGGATCACCGCGGCCGCCGACGCCGCCTGGCCGACGCAGGTCGTGCCGACGTCGGGACGCACGTACTGCATGGCGTCGTAGATGGCGAACATCGCGGTGCCCGACCCCCCGGGCGAGTTGACGTAGATCTGGATGTCCTTCTCCGGGTCCTCCGCCTCGAGGTGCAGGAGCTGGGCGACCACCAGGTTCGCCACGTCGTCGTCCACCTCGCGACCCAGGACGATGATCCGCTCCTTCAGCAGGCGCGAGTAGATGTCGAAGGCCCGCTCTCCGCGGGCGCTCTGCTCGATGACGGTGGGGACCAGCACGTCGCTCCTCCCTTCGGCTAGACTGCAACCGTTCGGTTGCGCATCCGTCAAACTATAGCGCAACCCGTGGGTTGCGGATTCCGGGGCCGAAAGGGGAGGACCGGCGGACGGTCGGGTCGAGCGGCAGGTGGTGCTGGCTGCGGACCACGATGACGTGTGGGCCGCGCTCACCGATGGCGACCGGCTCTCACGGTGGTTCGGCTGTGAGGTCGAGATCGAACCCTGGCCGGGGGGGCGGGTCACAATGGCGGGGCAGGGGATGGTCCGGCGGGCGCTGGTCGAAGAGGTGGAACCGGGGCGACGGCTCGCGTTCCGGTGGCTGCCGGACCCGCGCGGCGGGCCCCGGACCAGGGTGGAGTTCGCCCTCGAGCCGCATCCGGAGGGGACGCTGCTCACGGTGGTGGAGGCTCCCCTGTGGCCCGGCGAACTCCGGGCCCGGATGGCGGCGGCGAGCGCATGAACGAGGGAGTCGGCCCCGTGTTCGTCGCCCTCTCCGACCCCACCCGGCGGCGGGTGGTCGAACGCCTGGCCGAGGGGGCGCCGCTCACCGCCACGGAGCTGGCGGCGGAGCTCCCCATCACCCGCCAGGCCGTCAGCAAGCACCTCTTCGCGCTGGCGGCGGCGGGCCTGGTGGCGCAGGAGCGGGTCGGCAGGGAGACCAGATACACGCTCTCGGCCCGGCCCATGAGCGAGGCCGCGTCGTGGATTGCAGAGGTCGGGGCGGAGTGGGACGAGCGGCTGGCGGCCCTGCGGGACCACCTGGCGACCGGGGGGCGGGCAAGGTCCTGATCAGGACCCGGTCTTCGTCCCTCGACGGGCGCGCCATCGTTTGAACGCCGCCCGGCCGACCAGATATCCGACGAACAGGCCCAGCACCACGTAGCCGAACCTCGACAGGACCCGGTCGACGAAGGGGAGGTTCTGGCCGAACACGTACCCGAACGTGGAGATGGCCGTGGCCCAGATCACGATGGCCGGGATGTCGAACAAAAGGAACCGGCGGTAGGGCATCCGGCCCACACCCGCCGAGAAAGGGATGAACGCGCCGGCGGCCGTGGCGTACCGGCCCAGCGCGACGGTCCATCCGCCCCGCTCCTTGAAGTACTCCTGGGAGGCCTCCAGTCTCCCGGTGAGCCATCCGCCGACGAACGGGGCCCGGCGGATCAGTCCGGCCCCGTACCTTCGGCCAAGCCAGTAGCCGAGCGATTCGCCGGCGATGGCGGCCAGGGTCCCCACCGCGGCCACGCCGACCACGTTCATCTCCCCCCGCGACGCGTAGACCCCGCCGAGGGCCAGGATCACGTCCCCCGGCACGATCAGGCCGATGAAGATCGAGCGCTCCATGAGCACCGCGGCGGCGATCACGAAATACCCGGCCGAGAGGAACACGGGTTCGACCAAGTCGACGATCTTCTCGACCAGGGAGAAGGCCAGCATCGCGCATGTCTAACACGGCGGAGGGCGAAGGACTGCCCCCTTGGGCGACGGCTCTCGTTGATGGCCGTCCGAGCCGGGTACTAGGCTTGCCCGGTTCGCTGGCGATCCGGATGCTTCCGATGGAGGGCGAGATGAACCCAGAAGAGGTGAAGAAGGTCGGCGTGGTGGGCTGCGGGATCATGGGCTCGGGCATCGTCGAGGTCTGCGCCAAGGCGGGGATGGACGTGGTCTTCGTCGAGGTGGACGAGGAACGGGCCGAGCGCGGCCGCCAGTCCATCGAGCGTTCCCTGGGCAAGGCGGTGGAGCGGGGCAAGCTCGACGAGGCCGGCCGGAACGAGGCCCTGGCGCGGATCTCGGCGTCGACCACCGTGGACGACCTGGCCGACTCGGACCTGATCATCGAGGCGGTGAGCGAGGACCTGCCCACGAAGCTCGAGGTCTTCCGGCGCCTGGACGAGCTCACCCGCCCGGAGGTGGTCCTGGCCACGAACACCTCCTCGCTTCCCATCGCCGACCTGGCCGCGGTCACCAAGCGCCCCGACAAGGTCCTCGGCATGCACTTCTTCAACCCGCCCCCGGTCATGAAGCTCCTCGAGCTGGTCCGCGCCCTGACCACGTCGGACGAGAGCGTCGCGTTCGCCCGCGGGGTCTCGGAGCGGCTGGGCAAGACCGCGATCCTGGCCAAGGACCGGGCCGGGTTCATCGTCAACATGCTGCTGGTCCCCTACCTCAACAGCGCCATCCAGATGCTCGATGAGGGGTTCGCCACCCGGGAGGACATCGACACCGGTGTGACGCTCGGGCTGGGGCACCCCATGGGGCCGCTCACGCTGACCGACCTGATCGGCCTGGACACCGCCCTGCACGTGTCCAATGTGCTGTACGACGAGTTCAAGGACCCGATCTACTCGCCGCCCACGCTGCTCAAGCGCATGGTCTCGGCCGGCTACCTGGGCCGGAAGACCGGCCGCGGCTTCTACGAGTACGACAAGTAGCTCCGGGCCGAGATGCCGAGGGCGATCGATCTGCACGTCCATCTCCCGGTGGACGAATGGCTGGACAACGCCATCGGACCGCACCTCGAGGCCACCGAGGCGTACTTCCGGGCGAAGGTTCCGCGCAAGACCATCGAGGAGGTGGCCGAGGAGTACGCCGGCCGGGACATCCTGGGGGTGGTCCTCGACTGGGACGACCACACGGTCAGCGGGCGGGGTTGGCTCGGCAACAAATGGCTGGCCGAGCTGTCGCAGCGGTTCCCCGGCGTCCTGATGGGCTTCGGCTCGGTCGATCCGCACGCCGGCGACGCCACCCGCGAGGTCGAGCGATGCGTGGACCTCGGGCTCAAGGGCCTGAAGTTCCACCCGACCATGCAGCAGTTCGATCCCGCCGACCGCCAGTTCTATCCGCTGTGGGAGAAGATCGAACAGCGCGGGCTGATCTGCCTGTTCCACACCGGCACGTGCGGGATCGCGGCCGGGACGCCCGGCGCGGGAGGTACGAAGATCCGGTACTCGCACCCGGGCTTCCTCGACTCGATCGGCGCCGACTTCCCCGGGCTGACGCTGATCGCGGCCCACTTCGGGTGGCCCTGGTTCATGGAATGCCTGGCCATCGCGCTGCACAAGTCGAACGTGTTTATCGAACTGTCGGGCTGGGCTCCGAAGTACCTCCCGACGGAGGTCCAGCGGGAGATCGGCAGGAGGCTCAACGGACAGACGCTGTTCGGGAGCGATTACCCGTTCATCTCGCTGGACCGGTGGTTCGAGGAGTTCGACGCGCTGGGCTTGAGCGATGACGCTCGGCAGGCCATCCTGGTCGGCAACGCCTCGAAGTTGCTCGGGCTCGGGCCCGATGTCTAGCTGCCCGCGGTTACGGTGAGATCCACGCCGAGGTCAGCACCGAACACGTTGGGGCTCACCAGGACGTGGCCGTCGAGGGAGATCCTGACCAGCAGGACCGCTAGCCGGTCGTTCTGATACACGCTCGGGTTCGGGTTGACCAGCACGCTGCCGTCGAGAGCCCACCTGGCGCCGTTGTCACACGAGAACTCGTGAGCGCCGGCCTCGTAGTGCACGCCGCACGCCGCCTTGTACCCGCCATGGAGGTCGTCGGGCCAAGCCAGAGCGTAGAAGCCGCCATTTACGTGAATGAGGTCGAAGACGAGCGGGGGTCCATAGCTGGAACGCGGGAGGACGCTGGCCTCGAAACGGGTCACCGAGCCCACGGGGTAGCGGCTCGGAGGACCGAGGACGTAGAAGCTGGGGCTCTGACCGATGATGGTCCCCTCGGCGAGAGGCAGGAACCGGAGGGACGCGACCATGGCTGCCGCCGCCTCACGGTCGGCCGTCGGCGCGGCAGGCCCGATCCATACCGCGATGCGATAGAGGTCCCCGTTCGCCACCAGCGACAGGTAGTGCGGCTTGGGTTCCGCCCCCCCGACATACGTCGGGCCGATCACAAGGCGGGCGAGCGAGAGGGGGAATCGAGTGTCGCGGGCCTGCGGGATCCTCATGGGCCCACCCCACGTCTGCCAGAGCTGGAGGAGGACCCCGGAGGAGGGGAAGTTCCGGAGGAACCGGAGGCGGTCGGAGCTGCCGCCACCCGCGGCCGGGAAGTTCGCGATTGAGATCCCTCGGGTGGAGACGCCCTCGTTGGACTCGAACGTGGTGAGGCGCATCCTGGCCGGATAGGAGATCGTCCAGCCACCCTGGCGGTCGGTATGCCGTCTCCATCCGCCGGCCTCGGGCGCGACGTGAGAGGGCCCGAAGGCGGCCCAGGCCAGATAGCCTCCCACCGCCACGGCAACAAGGGCGATCGCCGCCGCCCCCAGCCGCTGGCGGCGGCCCGGGGCAGAGACAGACCGGGTCGGCCCCTCGAGAACTCGGTCCCACAGGTCAGCCGTGGGCTCGGCTTCT
>DASWCX010000238.1:0-5912 GCA_036395815.1 Actinomycetota bacterium
GGAGCGGTGCCTCCGGCTGACCGAGCTCAGTAGGGTAGGGCGCCGGAGTCGCAGACCATCAGCAGGAACTCGTGCGGGTCGACCGCGGGGCCGTTGTCCGGATGCCACTCGAAATGGTCGTGCGGGCCGCCCGCGTTGCCCGTCGCACCCACGTAGCCGATCACGTCGCCCGCCTCCACCGGTCCGAGCTGCCCGAACGCCGACAGGTGCGCGTTGTACACGTACCCGGCGGCCCCCGAGAGCGTGACGGAGAGCCCTCCGAGGGTGTTCGACGAATCGGCCGCCGAGCCGGAGAAGGCGGCCTTGATCGGGGTGCCATACGTGGCGAACATGTCGTTCCCGGCGTGCGGGTGGAACCCGCCGCTGTACCGGGGAGCCCCGAAGTCGTCGCCGTAGGCCGCCCCGGCCACCGGGCAGGCGCTGAACGGGTGGCCGACCGCGCCGGCAGTGGAGCCCGCGTGGGCCGCCGCCGCGGCCGCGGCGGCGAGCCGCGCCGCCTCGATCTCGGCCTCTCGCTTCTTCGTGAGCTTCTTCACCAGCGCGTCGGCGGCCGCCTTGTCGCTGTTCAGCTGGTCCGCCGCGCCCTGGGCGGCGGACAGCTGCACCTGGAGCTCGGCCTGCTGGCCTTGGAGCCTCAGCTCCTGGTCGTGGAGGTTCTGCTTCAGCTTCCGCTGCTGGAGTTGCTTGGCCTGGAGCTGCTTCCGCTGGTCGTTGACCTGGTTGATGAGGTCCTGGTCGCTCTGGGCGGCGTGGTTGATGATCTCCAGGCGATCGCTGAGGTCCGAGAGCGACGTCGAGCTCAGCAGGAAGTCGAACGAGGTGCCCGGGCCGTTCTCGTAGGCCACCCACGCCCGCTTGTCGAGCAGGCGCTGCTGCTCGACCAGCTTGGCGTTCGCGATGTCGATCTCGCCTTGGAGCCGGGCGATCTGCGCGGACGTGTTCGCGATCTGGGTCTTCTTGTCTTCGATGGCCCGGTCCTTGGCCGCGATCTGCGACTCGAGGGCCCCGATGGCCTTGTTCTCTGCGGCGATCTGATTGATCAGGCCGTCCAGCTTCGTCTTGGCCGCGGCAAGGTCGGCCTTGGTGTCGGCGCCGGCCGGGGACCCCAGCAGAAAGATGCCCACGGCCACGACGGCGAGCGATGCGATCGCGCGCCGGGCCGTGCTCAAGCTCGACCTGCTGCCCACGGAGGCCATATCCCTACCTGAAGCACGGGGGTATGTCAACCGTGCCCGGGCAAGCCTGCCCCTCGGACATCGCGAATGCAAGCACTTCCATTGGTTCGGCACTCCGCCTTCCCAGGTTGAGAGGCAGCCAGGCATCCCGCGCGAGCGGCCGGCTATCTGACGTCGGTCTCGGGCAGACCCAGATCGCGGGCGATGATCCACCGCATGATCTCGCTGGTTCCCTCCCCGATCTCGAGGACCTTCGAATCGCGGTAGTACCGGGCCACGGGGAGGTCCTCCATGAACCCGTAGCCGCCGTGCACCTGCACGGCCTCCCGGGCGCACGTCACCGCGATCTCGCTGGCGTGCAGCTTCGCCAGGGCCGCCTCCGCCTTGTAGGGGCGCCCCTGGTCCCGGAGCCAGGCTGCCCGGTACGTGGCCAGCCGGGCGGTCTCCACCGCCACCTTCATGTCGGCGATCTTGAACTGGAGGGCCTGGAACGATCCGATCGGCCGGTTGAACGCCCGCCGCTCCAGCGAGTACTTCAGGCTCTCTTCCAGGCACCCCTGGGCCAGCCCCACCGCCAGGGCCCCCACGGCGATCCGGCCGTCGTCGAGCGTCTTCAGGAACTGGGCGTAGCCCTTGCCGCGCTCGCCGAGCAGGTTCCCCTCCGGGACCCGGCAGTCGTTGAAGGACAGCTCGTGGGTGTCGGAGGCGCGCCACCCAAGCTTGCGATAGGACCTGCCCACCTCGAACCCGGCCGTGCCGACGGGGACGATGATGGCCGAGATCTCCTTGTGGCCGCCGGGGGCCTGACCGGTGACGGCGGTGATCGTGACCAGCTTCGTGATCTCGGTGCCGGAGTTCGTGATGAACGCCTTCGACCCGTTGATCACCCATTCGCCGCCCTCGAGCCGGGCGGAGGTCTTCGTGGAGCCGGCGTCCGAACCCCCCCCGGGCTCGGTGAGCCCGAACGCGCCGAGGATCTCCCCCCGGCACATGGGGACCAGCCACCGGCGCTTCTGCTCCTCGGTGCCGAAATCGTTGATGGGGTTGGCTCCCAGGCCGACCCCGGCCTCCAGGGTGATGGCCATCGAGGAATCGACCCTGGCCAGCTCCTCGACCGCCAGGCAGAACGTCAGGAAGTCCGCGCCCTGGCCCCCGTACTCCTCGGGGAACGGCAGGCCGAACAGGCCCATCTCCCCCATCTGCTTGACGATGTCCAGGGGGAGCTCCTCCAGCCGATCCATCTCCTCGGCCCGGGGACGGACGACCTCCTCGGCGAACTCGCGCACGGCCTTGCGGAAGTCCTGCTGCTCCTCGGTCAGGTCGAAGTCCACGGCGAAGAGGTTAGCCGTTCGAGGGCGAGCTCGGGCTCGCGGAGGAACTGGATCCAGTGAGCGGCCTCGAGATTCTTCCGCGCCCTCTCGACCTCTCCCGGTCCTCCCGCGGCGTCGGGGCCAAACAGCGAGCCCACCCACCAGACCCGGGCCGCCACGGCGTTCCGGTGGCCCACCGCCCGCTCCTCTTCCAGCAGTCGCAGGGCCCCGGCCCGCGCGTCCTCGCGCTCGCCCGAGGCCAGCTCGATCAGGACCCAGGCGGCCCTGATCGATTCGTGGCCGGGGTCGGCCAGGGGCGAGGATTCCTCCAGCGCCTCCCGCGCCGCGGGGAGGTCCCCCATGGCCACCCTGGTCCGGGCCGCCTCGGCCATCGTCCAGGACAGGACGGCGCGATCCCCCAGCTCCCGGGACAGCTTGAGCGCCTCGGCGAGATCCGAGACCGCTTCCGGGAGGCGGCCGGCCAGCCGGTGGATCGTGGCCCGGTCCCCGACCGCGCTGGCGAGCTCCCACCGGGCCCCCAGGTCACGGAGGATCCGGATCGCCTCCTCCATCCTGGGGGACGCGTCGTCCAGGCGGAGCATCCTGCGTAGCGAGTTGGCCGCGTAGGTCTGGGCCACGCCGATGGTGAAACGATCGCCGATCTCCCGGCCGATGGCGAGCGCCTCCTCCGCCAGGGCCAGGCATTCCGCCTCGTCGCCGATCGGTGAGATGGCCGACGCCAGCGATGTCAGCGCCCGGGCTTCGGCCCACCGGTCGCCCTCGCGGTTGGCCCGGGCGATGTCGAGGGCCTCCTGGAACATGACCCGGGCGCCCTCGAGATCCTCGCGCCAGAACGGGGCCCACCCGGCCATCAGGAGGGTCCTGGCCATGGCCCAGGGGTCGTCGAGGCGCCGGGCCGCCTGGATGGCCCGTCCGAAGAGTGCCTCGGCCCGCTCCTGGTCCGACCGGATGTTCAGCGCGATGTCGGCCAGGAACCGGGCGGCGTGGGTCTCGATCCAATCGTCCCCCGCCCCGAGCTCGAGGGCCCGTTCGAGGTCCTGCTCCGCCCGGTCGAACTTCCCCAGCCAGTACCGGGCCTCCCCGAGCCCGGACAGGCTCCTGATCTCGTCCATCCCCCACCGGTCCTCCGGGGGCGCCAGGGCCAGGGCCCGCTGGTAGAAGTCCACCGCCGCGCCCGACTCCATGGCCCGGCGCGCCCGGTCCCCGGCCCTGCGCAAGGCCACCACCGCCCGATCGGCCAGCGTCCGGTCCTTCGGATCCAGGTCCATGGACGCCCGCGCGGCCTGCTCGAGGTGGTAGGCCACCGAATTGGGATGGCGCTCGCCGTCCTGGGAGAGCCGATCGGCCAGCTGGAGGTGCAGGCGCAGCCGCTCCCGCTTCGGCAGGCTCTCGTAGGCCACGTCGCGAAGCATGGCGTGCCGGAACCGCCAGACGCCCGGCCGCTCCCGGTCACGAACGAGCAGCTCCGCGTCCTCCAGGGTTCGAAGCCGGGCCTGGTCGGACTCCACGATGAGCCCGAGCTCGGTGGCGTCGAAGGTCGAACGGGGGAACACGGAGGCCTTCCGGAACACGTCGCGGGCCTCCTCGGGCAGGTGGTCGATGCGCGCGGCCACGACGGCCTGCACCGTGGGCGGCAGGAGATGGCTGTGGGCGGCGCCGTCGACGTGCTCGGGGTGCCGTTGCATGAGCATCCCCGTGCTCTCCACGATGAAGAACGGGTTCCCGCCGGCCCGTTCCGCGATCCTGGTGGCGGTCTGGTCGTCCAAGGCGTCCCCGGCCAGCACTGCCAGCTCCCTGGACTCGGCGGGGCTGAGCGGCTCGAGGCGCAGGCGGAACGCGTCCGGGAGGCTCGCCCCCCACGCCGGGCGCTCCTCCAGCAGCCCGTCCCGGGCCACGCAGAGGACGAGGACCGGGATCCGGCGGGCCTCCGCGACGATCTGCTCGACCAGGTCGAGCAACCCGGGCCTGGCCAGCTGGAGGTCCTCGAGCACCATCACCACCGGGCCCTGCGCGGCCATTCCCCGGAGCAGGGAGAGAAGGCCGGCCCGGATCTCGGCCGCCCGGTACGACCGGCCCTCCCCGCGTCCGGGGGGGTCCGCCCATCCCCAGGGCCAGCCCCAGGCGCCCGGCGGTCTGTTCGATCTCCGAGAGCTCGCAGCATCCCGACACCAGCTCGTCGAGGCGCTTGCGGACCAGCGTGGCCTCCTCGTCCCGATCCACGCCCAGCTCTCGCCGGATCAGGTCCGCCAGGGGGGCGAAGGTCGCCTCCTCCTCGAACACGTTCGCCCGGCCGACCAGCGCCCGGGTTCCCTCGGGCAGGCCGGCCACCAGCTCGTCGGCCAGGCGGCTCTTCCCGATCCCGGTCTCACCGAGCAGGGTGAACAGATGGGCCCGGCCGGTCTCCCGGACCCGTTCGAAGGTCTCGCCCAGCAGGGCGAGCTCCCGGCGCCGGTCGACCAGCGGGATGGTCCGGCGGGAGGACCGAGGAGACAGGGCCGTCACCGGCCGGGCCGCCACCTGGCTCTCGAACCCCCGGGCGGTGACCCTCCGGGCGCGCCCGAACCGCACCATGTTCCGGGTGAGCTGCCAGGTGGTCTCCCCCACCAGGATCTCGCCGGGCCTGGCCGCCTCCTGGAGCCGCGCGGCCAGGTTCACCGTGGCCCCCGAGACCAGGAGTTGGTCGGCGGGGCCCGAGCCCGTGGCCACCGCGCCCGAGTTGACCCCCACCCGAACCTGGAGCTGGACGGGCAGCCCGATCTCCTCGCCCAGCTTGGCGGTCCGGTCCCGGATCACCACCCCGGCCCTGACCGCGCGCAGCGCGTCGTCCTCGTGCGCCTGCGGAAGGCCGAACACCGCCATGACCGCGTCGCCGATGAACTTCTCCGCCCGGCCGCGGAGCGACGCCAGCTCGGTCGACACCATCCGGTAGAACGCCGCGATCACCTCGCGGAACCGCTCCGGGTCCAGCCGCGAGGCCAGCCCTGTGGAGTCGGCGAGGTCGGCGAACAGCACGGTCACCACCTTCCGCTCCTCGGTCACCAGGGCCGAGACCGGCGCGCCGCAGTTGGGGCAGAACCTGGCGTCCGCGGGGAGCGGGCGGCCGCACCGATCGCACGTCATCGAGGCCATGCGAACAAGCATACGGGCCGGGTGCGACAGGATTTTCGGCCCGCCGGTCGGCTACGGCGTGGGCGTGGGGGTCGGTTCCGAGGGGACGGTTCCGACGGCGGGGGTCCCGGTGGGCGACGGGCTCGCCCCCAGGTTCGGGAACTCCTCGGAGACCAGGTGGCGCTGGACCGTGAGGCTTCCCGTTTCGGGCGACTGCTGGATCACGTCCCACGCGACCAGGGTCGGAGACGGGGTCGAGGTCGTGAAGTACAGGACCTCGACCGAGAGCGGCACGCCC
>DASWCX010000239.1:0-2073 GCA_036395815.1 Actinomycetota bacterium
CGGGCCGGCAGGAGCACCGCCCGCTTGTCCCGGTTCGCCACGGAGATGAACGCGGTCCCCCGCCGGGGAAGGGCCGCGCCGGTGGCCTCCTGCGCCTTGGCCAGCGCGGTGCCCAGGTCCGAGGCGATGCCCATCACCTCCCCGGTCGAGCGCATCTCGGGCCCCAGCACCGTGTCGGACCCGGAGAACCGGGCGAACGGCAGGACCGCGGCCTTCACCGCGACATGGGTGAGGTCTCGATAGGCCGTCCCGTGCGGTGGCACCAGGCCCCGTGCCCGGAGCTCGCCCAGGGTCGCTCCGGCCATCACCAGGGCCGCGGTCTTCGCCAGCGGCAGGCCGGTAGCCTTCGACACGAAGGGGACGGTGCGGGACGCCCGCGGATTCGCCTCGATCACGTAAGGGACGTCGTCCCGAACGGCGAGCTGCACGTTCAGGAGCCCCCGGACCCCGAGCGCCCGGGCGATGGCCGCCACCGTCCGTTCGATCCGGTCGAGCTCGGGGTGCGAGAGCGTGGGGGGCGGGATCACGCACGAGGAGTCGCCCGAGTGGACCCCGGCCTCCTCGATGTGCTCCATCACCGCGCCGATCAGCACCTCCTCGCCGTCGCAGACCGCGTCGACGTCGACCTCGATGGCGCCCTCCAGGAACCGGTCCATGAACACGGGGTGCTGTGGGCTGGCCTCGGCGGCCGAGGCCACGAACCGCTCCAGCTCCTCCGCCGTGTACACGATGTCCATGGCCCGGCCCCCCAGGACGTAGGAGGGCCGGACCAGGAGCGGATACCCGATGCGACCGGCCACCTCCCGGGCCTGCTCCAGCGAGCCCGCCTCCCCGTGGGCCGGGGCCGGGAGCGCCAGCTCCCGGAGCAGGGCGCCGAACCTGCCCCGGTCCTCGGCGGCGTCCATCCCGGACACGCCGGTCCCCAGGATGGGAACCCCTTCGGCTTCCAACTCGGCCGCCATGGACAGGGGCGTCTGGCCTCCGAGCTGCACGATGACGCCCACGGGCCGCTCCGCCTCGCACACGGCGAGGACGTCCTCGACGGTGATCGGCTCGAAGTACAGGCGGTCGCTGGTGTCGTAGTCGGTGGACACGGTCTCGGGGTTCGAGTTCACCATCACGGCTTCGAACCCGGCCTCGCGGAGCGCGAACGCGGCCTGGACGCAGGCGTAGTCGAACTCGATCCCCTGCCCGATCCGGTTCGGGCCGGCCCCCAGGATGACCACGCGGGGCCTCGTCCCCGGGCGGACCTCGGTCTCCGTCTCGTAGGTCGAGTAGTGGTAGGGGGTCCGGGCCTCGAACTCGCCGGCGCAGGTGTCCACGGTCTTGAACACGGGGAGGACGCCGAGCCGCCGGCGGGCCGCGCGGACGTCGCGCTCGGCCGATCCGGTGAGCACGGCGATCCGGCGGTCCGAGATGCCATGTTGCTTCGCCGCCCGCAGCTCCTCCTCGGTGAGCGCGTCGAGGGTCCGGCCGCGCAGGGCCGAGGCCCGCTCGGCGATGGCCGCCACCTGGTCCACGAACCAGGGATCGATCCCGCTGGCCTGCGCCACCTCGTCCACGCCGTGCCCCGCCGCCAGGGCTCTCTGGACCAGCAGGAGCCGGTCCTCGGTGGGGGTGGCCAGCTCCTCGAGCGGGAACCACCCCGGCCCGACGCCCAGGTCGAACCCGGGCCGCTCCAGGGCCCGGAAGGCCTTCCCCAGGGCCTCGGCGAAGGTCCGCCCGATGGCCATCACCTCGCCCACGGACTTCATGGTGGTTCCCAGCGAGCGGTCGGCCGACGGGAACTTCTCGAACGCCCACCGCGGGACCTTCACCGCGACGTAGTCGAGGGCCGGCTCGAACGCCGCCAGGGTCTGCCCGGTGATGTCGTTCGGGATCTCGTCCAGCGTGTAGCCCACGGCGAGCATCGCCGCGATCTTCGCGATGGGAAACCCGGTGGCCTTCGACGCCAGCGCGCTGGACCGGGATACCCGGGGGTTCATCTCGATCAGGACCCTGCGGCCGTCCTCGGGATTCACCGCGAACTGCACGTTCGATCCGCCGGTGTCCACGCCCACGGCCCGGATGCAG